>DQLG01000336.1 GCA_015660315.1 Candidatus Latescibacterota bacterium | reverse complement strand
TCCGCACTAAAACGGAGATATATATTGTGAAGATTCTCTTAGCCGGCGGTTCCGGTGGCGTCGGTTCCGCCACCATACCCTACCTGCGCACCCACCACGAGGTCCGCGTCCTCGACCTAATGGCCCCTGCCCACGACGTCGAGTTCGTCCAGGGCTCAATCGCCGACCCCGACGCGCTCGACAAGGCGCTTGACGGCGTCGACAGCTTTATTACCATGGTAATGCAAGGTGGCCAGGATGGACTAGACCGCGAGCACAGCGTCGAACAGGCCATCGGCAACTACCAAACCAACTGCCTGGGCTTGCACCTCTTGTTGCTCAAAGCCTTTGAACTCGGCATCAAAGCCGGCGTGCACACCTCGACGATGAGCGCGCACAACCGCAACCGACGCTACTATCCCTCCGAAGAAGAGGTCCCGCTCGACGGCCCCAATGTCTATGGGCTAAGTAAGGGTTTCTCCGAGCAGATCTGCCGTTACTTCGCCCGCGAATACGATATGAGCCTGGCCGCCCTGCGCATCTCCGGCCCCCGCAATCGCGAGCATTTTATCGCGCAATACAACAACCCACCGCGTCGTCCGTGGGGTCAGCAACTCTATCTCACTGACGAAGAGGACCTCGCCAACGCCTATCTGTCTGCGCTCGAATTCGTGCATAAGAGCCATGGCCGTTTCGACGCCTTCTTTATCGCTGGAGATGCGGCGCACGAAGAGATGAATATGAGCAAAGCCCGGTCGTTATTGGGGTGGGAGCCGCTTGCTGCTAAAAAGCTCGGGCTGGAGAGCGAGTAGCAGGCTATAGGGGGTCGAGTGCGTCTCGCGCCGCAAAGGTGGAGGGCTGCCTTCGACAAAGCTAAGGCGAAGCGGCGGCGTGGCAGAGCCACCTTAGCGGGCTGCGGGAGTAGAGCGATATATTTCAAGCGCATGGGGCCGAGTGGAGTCTTGCGGAGGGCTTGGTCACGACGGCGGCCCAAGCCCGAAGCGCTCTACTCGTTTGCATACCGCCCAAATACAAAAGCCACCTCAAGATCCTCGACAAGACTCTCCCCCGCCGAATCCGTCTCCATCAACGTCGCCATATAAGCATGCCAGCGCGCCGTTTCTGCACCCGACTGACCGCGTTCAAAGTGTTCCTTCGATGGCGCTTCAGCGTGCAAAAAGAGCCGGTCCTCGTATGCGTAGATAATCATATTCACCCCTTCGCCCTTCATCTGCGCGGCGATCCCGGGCCACAATACATCGTGCGCTTTTTTGTATTCGGCATAACAACCCGGCTTGAGCTTAAAGGTCATCCCCGTGGTATACATGCTGGCTCCTTATGGTTTAAATGTCGTCACTAGCAAAAGACCGAGGCGATATTGACGACACCGCTGCGCGCGTTTTGTAATAGGTCCGGCACGGCGTGTTTGAATGAAAGAAAAATCGCCTTGGCGTTGACACCCATCAGATAATCCCAGTCTTCCTCGTCGTATTCGTGCAACTTTCCGACATCCACGATTCCAACGCAATTTACGGGCATATGCAGACCAGAGAATACGGCCTAATGGCTACCGACCTACGGTTACTTCGGCCTATTGCTCTTCGATTGACCCCGCAGCAGCACATCGCAAATACATTGCCCCCCGACTCTTCGTATCGTAGCTTCTAAGTCGATCCGCACATATTGTCATCAGCCCTATACGCTCTATACCAAGGCCGAAACTGCGACAGATGCCCAGAATTGCCCTATTATTTTTGCTCCTGTTACCGCCTATCTCTTGCAGCAAGGAATCCCAACAAGAAGCAAGCATCGTCACCATCGAATTCTGGACCATCGCCCTCGGCGACGCCTTCGCCGATTATATTCTCGGCATGATCTCGACCTATGAACAGGCCCACCCCGGCGTCAAAATCAAATGGGTCGACGTCAGCGGTGGTGAAGTCGCCGAAAAATTCCTCGCCGCACTCGTCGGCGATACCGCACCGGACCTGGTCAACATTTACGACCTACCGCGCTTTTTGCAATACGATATCCTGGTCAATATGGACGAGGCTGTATCACCAGAGGACAAAGCCAAGCGCCTGGAGAATTTCTGGAACGGAGTCGGTTATTTCCAAGGCGCTAACTATGTTATCCCCTGGTATGTCGGCGTCACTATGATGTGGTACAACAAAGACCTCTTCGCACAAGCCGGCCTCGACCCCGACCGCCCGCCACAGACCCTCGACGAGATGCTGGCGATGGGCCGCCAAATACGCGAACGCACCGGTAAATACGGTGTTTCCTGGCGACTGCACCCTTCGCTGATCGCCCCGCCTTGGGCGCTATTGCGCATGGACGGCTTTTGGCCACTCTTCGATGAAGGCTATAGCCGCACCCGGATCAACCACCCCGAGGCCAAAGCCATCTTCCAGAAGTGGGTCGACGCCTACCAGCAGGGCGTGGTGCCACCCGAGGCCCTGGCCGCCTCCCACCGCGACGAGGTCAACTGGTTTATCGAGGGCCGCGCCGCGATGCTGCCCTTTTCCGGCGGCTGGATCACGCGCTATTTCGACAAAACGTTCGCCGCCAAGGTCGCTACCGCGCCAATGCCGCGCGGCCTGCTCGGCAAAGTCCCCGCTTCCAACCAGGTGCTGGTGGTACCAAAAGCTTCGCGCCACCCGGAAATAGCCGTCGACTTCGGGCTCTTTGTCACCAACGACGAGAACCAACTCGAATTTTGCCGTCAGGTGGCGATCCTGCCCTCGACCGTAGCCGCTGCCGCCGACCCTTATTTTCGTCAGCCGCCCAAAACCCAAGCAGACGAAGCCAACCAGCTTTCGGCCGCCGACATCGCCAATTCGTTCGTTATGGCACCGCCGGACGTGGTCGGCTGGAGCCGGATGGAAGATATCCTGCACGAGGAATTCGCCAAGGCTTTGGCCGAGCAGCAAAGCGTCGACGAGGCCTTGGTCCGCATCGAGGAAAAATGGAACCACCTGCTCCGTTACCAGTGAGATAAAACCGTGCACGGACGTTATACACCTTTCTTCTTCGTTGGTCCTGGGCTTTTGCTATTGGGCATCTTCTTTGCCTACCCGCTGCTCGACACCCTCTGGCTCAGCCTGCACCGCTACAATATCTTCACCGCCCCCGTCTTCATCGGCTTCGACAACTTCCGCCGCGCCTGGGGCGACGAGCTCTTCTGGCGCGTGCTCGCCAATACACTGCTCTACGCCGCCATTGTCGTGCCCGCGCTGGTCGTACTGTCGTTCTTTATGGCCTTGCTACTCGACAATTCGCTACGCCTGATCAAGATCTTCCGCACCTTGTACTATATCCCGGTCGTCACCTCGATCGTCGTCGCCGGCATCATCTGGAAATGGCTCTACAACTCCGACGGCCTGATCAACGCCGTGCTCAAAGGTTATGGCATCATCGGCCCTTCTTGGCTGGCTGACGCCCGCGGTGTACCCGAAGCCTTCCTCGGTCTCTTCGGTATCCAGACCGAATCCGTCTGGTTTACCGAACCGGCCATCGCGCTCTTTTCCGTCGCTATGGTCACCATCTGGAAGGCCGCGCCCTATTATATGATCATTTATCTCGCCGGTCTGCAGGGCATTCCGATCGCACTCAAAGAGGCCGCGCGCATCGATGGGGCCGGCGGGTGGCAGGTTATACGCCACGTCATCATCCCGACGATAAAGCCCTATACACTAGTCGTCTCGATTATCGCCACTATCGCCGCATTGCGCACCTTCGGTGAAGTCTATGTAATGACCGGCGGCGGCCCCTTCCACCGCACCAACCTGCTCTCGTACTATATCTACACCCTGGGATTCAAATACCTCGAAGTCGGTTACGCCGCCGCTGTTTCGATCTTTCTCCTGGCCGTCATCCTGATCTTCGCGGTGATCAACTTTCGCCTCGCCGGCGGCGACAACACCACAGGAGGCGCATAGTGTCGACCTCCACTTGGCAGCGCGTGCTGCTCTATGCCATACTTTGCGGCGTAGGGTTTATTTTGCTCACCCCCTTCGCCTGGCTATTGTCGACCGCGCTCAAATCCGAATCGGCTGACCTCTTCGCCTATCCACCACAGTGGATTCCCGACCCGGTCGTCTGGAGCAATTTCATCAAGGCCTGGAATATCCTGCCCTTCATGCGCTACATCTTCAACACCTTCTACATCGCCATCGCCACCGTACTGCTCAACCTGTTCTTCTGCTCATTAACCGGCTACGCATTGGCCAGAATGCATTTTCGCGGCCGTCAATTCATCTTTTATTGCGTCTTGGCCACGACTATGGTGCCCTTCCAGGTACTGCTCATCCCACTCTTTATCGTCACGCTAAAGCTCGGACTCGTCGACACCCACGCCGGCGTTATTCTACCCGTCGCAGTCAACGCCTTCGGCAT
>DQLG01000022.1 GCA_015660315.1 Candidatus Latescibacterota bacterium | reverse complement strand
TGTGTTTTTCGGGGCGCAGTGCCGCGCCGGAATATGGCCAAGGCCCCGTGCGTGGCTCGATACAGGGCAGTCCGCCTTTTTGCATCGGTATGCCTTCGGGCGAGGGGCAACCCGATTTTATGGTAGACTTCGCCACGGGTATGCCTTGGGACGAGGAGAGTTTCGCCAAGATGCCGGAAATCTATTATCGCGGGTTAGGCCTAGCGCATGCGGCCAATATTATGAGCGGGACCTTGGGCGGGCAGATGTTGCCGGAGTTTGATCGACAGCAGACAAAATTTCAGGGCGCGAACCAGTCTTCGTTTTATATGGCGTTGGCGATTGAGTCCTTTGTATCGGTGGAGGATTTTAAGGCCGATATGGATCACTTGATGCAGGGGGTAAGTGCGATGGAACCCTACCCTGGGGCTGAGACGGCGCAATTGCCCGGTGGGCTCGAATGGCACCGAGAACGGGAATATACACGCGACGGGATTCCGATTTCGCGCGAGGCGGTCGAGGGACTTGAGCGCATGGCTCAGCGGGTTGGGGGTGTGGTGCCTTGGTAGGTATTGTATATATACTGTCTAAGAGATTAACCAATGAATGCAATTCGAACGAAAAAAGCCTTATGAACGAAGAACAATAACGTGCCTTAGCCGAAGGCCTGACAATAGAGCCTCCGCGCAGTCCACCTGCAACATTAGGCGATTCGGTGATTATAGTTCGTTGTGTGGACAAGTGCCGATCGACGCTATTGGCCGATCGAGGCCCAGCAGTATATAGAAAACTACGTCAAAGAGTATTTGCTCGAGGGGTGCCGATGTCTGTCTGGTTTGATATGTGGGATTTAGAAGATGGGCGAATTTAAAACGGGGAATTGTGCAATAAGATATTGGGCGGGTTGGGAGGCTGTGGGGATGACCGCGCTAAGGGCTCGTGTATTTTTGAGCCGCAGACAGAAGGGATGATAACGGTAAGTCTGGCCGTTATCACCCCTCTTTTCTTGCTGGCAATTGCCGGTGGTTAGGTGCTTATGTTCGCTCTTCCAGCCAATATGAAAACAGCCGGGCTTGGTGCAAGTAAAACTTGAGGCGCACCGGTTTTTCGAAGACTAGATCGTGTGGGTGTTTCCAGGTGTATCTTGCGCGCAGGCTCTCGCCGGTGTAGGGCGGTGGTTCTTCGCCGGGCACCCAGAAGCCGGGGTGGGGTTTGCCGGTCTCGGCGTCCTGTATCTCGGCGTAGATCTCGCCCCAGCGGGCGTCGGCGTTGAGGTAGAGGTCTTCGCCGCGCCAATGGAAGGGCTTGCTGATGATCGTGCCGATTTCATCGCCGTCGATGGAAACGAAGCGGTCGGGTTGCAACTTAGCGAGTGAGAGCGCGCCGGAATCGGCGAAGTGGCGTTCGTCGACGCCGAGGCGGAAGAGCTCCTTATTGCGATTGAAACGCTGGTACATCGCCGCACTTCCCGGAATGCGCAGGGCGTTGTAATAAGCCCAGATCTCGCCATTGTCGCGCACGATCGGTGGCCCAGACATCAATAGCTGGCTGGTGCCGTAATTTTCGCCGTCCCAGGGTTCGATGCCGATAAAGGGCGTGCGGTCGGCGACGCGGTCCCAATGGCGCAGGTCGCGCGAGACGGCCATTTCAATTTGGTTGATGCGGGTGAAGTTGGTCTGCGGCGGTGGCACGGCGCCGATGGGATTGAAGATGGTCGGGAAGCCGATATAGAGCCCCTGGTAGGGCAATACCGCCATATTGTAGACTTCGGCAATATAGTCGATATCATCGATGATTGGTGGGGTGATATAGGCGGGGTCGTCGATTATTTTGCGCACCCGTCGACGGCAGTTTTCCCAATCTTTTTCGTCGGCGTGGAAGATGAGCTCGGGGTGGCTAAAATGATTGAAGTCCTCGCTCGTCGACAACCAGACCGAGCGGCCCCACTCGGTGCCTTGTTTGACCAGGGCTAGGTACTGCTTGCTGTAGGGGTCCCAGCAGAATTGCGACTCGTCCTGGCTGGGGATCGAGACATTTTCGAGCATGGTCCAGGTGAAGCCGTCGGGCGAGACGCCGGGTTGGCGGTTGCCGGAGGAAAAGAGGGCTTTGTAGCGGCGGCTCGGGTCGGGATCCTGCTCGTCGCGGATGATGTGGTACATGCTCGGTCCATTGGGGTCGCAGGCGATATTGTTGTCTTTGCAGCCCTCCCATTGATGGAGTCCCAATGAGGGTTTTTCCCAGTGCTCGCCGTCTGTCGATGTGGCGTAGCGGGCGCCCTGACCCATATACCACCATTCCCATAGCTCTTTCTCGGGGTTCCAAATCGGCGCGCTGCGGCTTTGCACGCCACCGTTTATCAGGGGACCGAACTTTTTCGGTGGATGCAGGGTCTGGGTGGTACCTTGCGTCGACTCTAGGCCTTGCTCGTCGAGAAAGAGTTGGCGGTATTTTTTGGGGTCGATCAGGTCGAAATCCATGTGGCCGGTCTCCGATGAAGTTTGTGCTACACCGCGCTGTCGAGGATGCGGTCGATCACTTCCTTGGGGTTGCCGCACCAGCGCAGGACAATCACCAAGTTATCTTGTGGTTCGACAAAGATGATATTGCCGCCTGCCCCCCGGGCGGCGAAACTTTCAGCACAGGCCAAGTCCGACATCGAGCCTTGGTGGTTGAGCCACCAGAGCAAGCCGTATTCTGGGTTGATAGCGCAGGGTGTGGTGGTTTGTTTGCACCAATCGGCTGAGAGAATCTGCGTATTGCGCCAGCGACCGCCGCGCAAGAAGAGCAGGCCGAAGCGCGCGTGGTCATAGCTGTCGATCCAGACGCCGCCGCCCCAGTGCGCGCCGCCGGACACGCTTTGTATTTTGCGCCCGTCTTCTTCGACCCACGATGTTTCGTAGCCGTGCCATTGCCAGGTCTTAGAGGCGCCAATGGGGTCCATGATCCGCGTTTTGAGGATTTCGGGCAGCGGTGCTTGGTAGAGGCGCAAAAGGCTTAACGCGGTGCGGTTTACCCGCACGTCGTTGTATTCCCAGAAAGTGCCGGGTGTTTGTAGGTTGCGGTAGTTTTCGCTGGCGGCGGCGGATCCGCCAATGGTGCCGGTTTCCATGCCGGGAGTCGAGTTTACCTGGCGGCCACGGTCGATCCAGTCGGGCACGCCGAAGAGCTCGCCCTCCCATTCGCTGGTCTGTTCGAGCAACTGGCGCCAGGTGATTTGAGTGTTGTGGGGGGAGTTGAAACCGCCGTCTGCTACCGAGTCGCCGACGGGATCGTGCAAGTCGTCGATAAGTCCGTCGTCGTAGGCGAGACCAGCGGTGGCCGAAAGATAACTTTTGGAGCAACTAAAAGTGACCTCGACGCTGTCGACTGGACCGAACTGGCCGATGAGATAGCCGTCCTTTACCACGAGTCCCGCGGCGGCGCTACGCGCCTTTATTGGCCCGAGTTGGCGGTCATAGGGGTGGCGCTCCCCCTTGGGGATCATCTCGGTTAGGTCTTTGCTCGCGGTGATCTCTTGAGTGGCGGCGAATTCGAGGGCATCGGTTAGGCGCGCGGAGTCGAAGCCGCGGTCGGCGGGCTCGGCGCTGTGCCAGTGATCGGCGTCTGGGTAGTATTCGGTCATATGGGTCCTTATTGGAAACACTTTATTTTTCGCTCTTCGCTTGAGGCGCGCCACCAGTTGTGTGTATAGGAATTATAAAAGCCCTTTTAGGGCGTTGGGGCAAGCCATTGGGGGGCGGTTCGGCCTGTGTGCTGGCGGGTGTGCGACTTTCGGCGA
>DQLG01000317.1 GCA_015660315.1 Candidatus Latescibacterota bacterium | reverse complement strand
TAGATGGTGGGACCGCCGCGCCGTCTGAGGAAGCGGTCGATGGTGAGGCCACGATGATGGGCCTGACGGCCGTGGGTTATACGCATCATCGGGCCGACGGGAATCGCCTAGCTGCCGGGGCAGGCAATGTGCCTGCGGCAACGACATTGGACATTGCGTTGGACGGTGTGCCACGTTGGGTCGTGGCCGCGCCCGCGGGGCAAGGCAGCGTCTGGATGGTGGCTTTAGAGGATGGCCGCGTCGCCACCTTTCGCATTGTCGACGGGGTCAGTGCCCCGGTGCCTTTAGCCGAGGCCACGTTGCCCGTGGGAACGCCGCCAGTGCTGGCGATCGAGGGAGATTTGCGTCCGCGTTTGGCCAATATCGTCGACGGGGAGGCATCGGTCTTGAGTCCTCCGGTTTTGCTTTCGGATGACCGGTTGGCCTATCTCACCGCAGGCGGCGATTTGGTCCTGCTATCGGGGTTAGGGAGCGAGCGCCTGTCCATCGACCCTTTGCCCGACGCCCGTATCCTGGTAGACGAAAACGAACGCCTGTTGATCTACAATCGGCCGACGACCCGCTATGATCACGCCGTCTTGGGCGATGATCTGGAGGCCCAGGGCGCGGTACTAGTCGAGACAGATGGAGGATTGCGGGCAGTATTGCAGATCGACTTTGAACCCGTAGCCGAAGGTATCGCGCCGCTATGGGTCGATTTGAACGGCGACGGCGAGCGCGAGATCGTGGCGACCCTAAGCGACGCGGCACAGGGTGCGCGCATCGCCGTTTTCACCGCCGGTGGTCTACCGCTAGCCATTGGCGATCCGATCGGGCAGGGCTTTCGCTGGCGCCACCAACTGGCAGTTGCTACTTTCGCCGATGACGAAGTGGCGGAAATCGCGGTGGTGCGCACCCCGCATATCGGCGGCATCGTCGAATTTTACCGCCGTCGCGATGCGGTCCTCGATATCGTGACGCAATTAGACGGCTTCAGTTCCCACCAATTGGACTCGCGCAATCTCGACATGGGCCTGGCCGGCGATTTCGATGGTGACGGTATCGTGGAGCTTTTAGTGCCGACGCAGGATTTTGAGCGCTTAGGCGCGATCGAAAGGACCTCGTTCGGCACACAGGCCGATTGGGAAGTCGAATTGGGCGGCCGTCTCTCGACGAATATCGCGGCGGTGCAGCAGTCCGATGGCAGGATGTTGCTTGGGGCGGGGCACGAGGGCGAAGTTTTGCGGATCTGGTTGCCTTAGACACTTTGTCTACCGCGTAATTTTTTAGCTATGTCGTAAAATATCAAGTAATATAACAAATACCTAGGGAGGTTTTACTGTGAAATTAGAAAACAAAGAGGCGTTGGTCACCGGCGGAGCTACTGGCATCGGCCGTGCGACGGCCGAGTTGTTTGCCACAGAAGGCGCGCGTGTCCATATCGTGGACTACAACGAAAAGGACGGTCAGGCCGCCGTAGCCAAAATCGAGGCGGCAGGCGGCAGGGCGTGTTTTTACCTGACGGACGTGCGTTCGGAAGAGAGCGTCGCATCGGCGATTGCCCAGGTAAAAGAAGCCACGCCGCACGTCGATGTGGCGGTGTTCGCTGCCGGGGTTTTGAAAGGCGCGTTTAAGACGATTGAGGAGTTGTCGATGGACGAGTGGGACGCGACGCTCGATACTAATTTGAAAGGCACATTTCTATCGGCAAAATACACGACGCCCTTATTGGCGGCGGCTGGCGAATCGGTGCTGCTGATTATCGCGTCGGGTGCCGGTGTGCGCGGTGGGTCCTCGTCCTACGCCTACGCGGCGAGCAAGGCTGGGCAGCACGGTCTGCATTTCAAGCTCGAAAGCGAGGTCGGGCCGCAAGGGGTACGCTTGCACGTGATTTGTCCGGGCGGCATCGCGACGCCGCTTAAGTTGGCAAATGTGGCCGAAGGGGCGGAGAAGGAAGGGCGCGATCCGGAGGAGGCGAAGAAGAACGCGAGTTTGGGGGATCCGGTGGGCGTGGCGCGGATCCTTGCGTTTTTGGCCTCGGAGGAAGGCTCTTATGTACGAGGGACGGTGTTTACGCGTTAGGCGGTGATATGGCTGTCGGCGGTCTGTTTCGGGGTTTTCCCAACACTCATTCTCGCCTTGCTCCTGCGAGGCAGAGAATGAGTGGCCTTTTCCGATGTTGCAATCTTGCAAAATCGGGACCACAAGCCGCGTTGAGAAAGTCCCTGAAGAGACCTTAGTCGGCTTGAACATCGTTTGGAAAGAGAAGGAAAGGGAGGGGAATCAAAAGAAGAGGAGATGACAGGCTTGGGCGATAGGTGGCGTACTCTTAGCCTATGATCTCCTTACTAATCACTGCCCTGGCCGTCGTGGGGAATTCACCCGGTTCGCAACACTGGCAGATCTGTATGTCGACGGCGGCGCTCATTAACATATAGGCATCGGTGAAACTGAGGTTTGAACGAGCCTGCATTAGTTCGAGCATTTGCTCGGCGGCGATGCGTGCGGCTTGGCCGAGATCGAGGTGTTCGCCGGTGGTGATCCAATGGCTTGGGGTTTCGATTAGAGGTCGTTTTGGTGCAGTATTTTTTTCTATGCCGACTCTCACGGTTACTTCAGCACAGATTTCCAAACCGATAAATGTGATTTCACCGTCGCCCATTGCACCGTGTACATCGCCCAGAGACCACAGCGCCCCGGCTACGTAGACCGGCAAGTAAATGCGACTGCCCTCCATCAAATATTTATTGTCCATATTGCCGCCGTGCGGTCCGGCGAAAGAAGTACTGATGCCTTCACCGGCCGGGGCTGTGCCGATAACGCCGAGCATTGGGTTGGCGGGAAAGCGCAGG
>DQLG01000541.1 GCA_015660315.1 Candidatus Latescibacterota bacterium | reverse complement strand
GGTTGGGTGGCGAAGACTTGGCCGGAGATGATGTCGCCATTAGCGGCGGCCGGGTCGGAGGGCAATGTGGTAAAGACGATCTGTGTGGCGACGATGTCGATGGTGTGCCGGTCGGCGTCGTCGGCAGTGATTGCACTACCGATATTGCCACTGCTGGTTTGGATTGCGCCAGCGCTCGAACCGACGCGGAAGGCGTCTTTGAAACCGCTAAGTTCGTCGGTATGGGTCGAATTAAAGGTGGCAACGACGAGGAAATAGGGGAAGTCGCTTGACCAGGTCAGCGGGTCGGTGAGGGAGACGGTGGTTGGGGCGCCGATGTTGACGATGGTTTGCGTGCCCAGCAAACCATCGCTTTGCGCATCGAAGACGGCGTCGGTGCTTTTATAGAGGCTAAGTTGAGTTATTGCACTGGCGGTAATGCCGGTAGCACTGCTCAGATCGGAAAGGGTGAGGGTGATAGCCTGGAGCGAAGAGGTGCCGTCGTTGACTAAACGTACCTCATAGACCTGTATCTTATCTCCGGGTTGAGACGTAGATTGCCCGGAGAGGCCTTGGTGGTGTCCAAAGACGACAATGGTCGCCAAAGCCGGATACGCCTGGAGCAGAAAGCACCCGATGTATAGCAGATGACGCATAGAGACGGAAATAGTTTTCGGACCGGGAAGTACAGGTGCGACAGGGGGTTGTCGCAGAAGTGTGGGAACTTCTAGACACCTATACTAACTATTTTTGCGAAAAAAAACAAGACAAGACTATGGAATTTATCGAGTTATGGCTTTTATGAGGGGTGGGGCGACAAAGTAGAGCAACTGTCCGTATGTCTGCTCGATCTCGGTCCAGGAGAAGCAGCCTAGTTGGATGGCGGCCAAACCGGCGGTCGGTAGCCCGACGCGGGCACCCGTAAGCTGGGCGATCCACTCTTCGAGGCCCGGATTATGGGCGATAAGCAGGCCGGTTTGCACGGAATTGGGAAATGTTGCCGCTGCTTGTGCTAAGGTCTGAGGAGGTGCCAGATAGAGTGATTCGTTGAAACTTAGGGCATTTGTGGGCAGATTTAAGGTCGTCGCCAAACCTTCGACTGTCTGGCGAACTCTAAGTGCAGGCGAGGCCGATACTGCGTCGGGTTGCGGGCCGAAATTGTTGAGCAGCTTCCCAATAAGCGGCACGTCTTTGCGGCCTCGTTCGTTGAGTGGACGGTCGAAATCGCTGCGCACGTCGGGCGGGTAATCCGATTTGGCGTGGCGCATGATTAGCAAGGTCTTCATCGAGTCTCCGAGGAATGTGTTGCGCAGGCGTAGTTCTGGCGGTATTTTTACCAAATTAATATCTATTCATCCAGGGAACAAACTCTCCCCAGGAGTGAAGAGCCTGTGGCTGTGCAACCTTTAGAGCTTAACCTAGATATTCGTCCCAAGCATCGTTTTGAAATCATCGACGTTTCGGCCATGATACGCGACGAAGTAGGGGATGAACTAAGCCAGTTCCGCAAGGCGGCCTATTGTTCGTTCCATACGACGGCCGGTTATCTGGAACAGGCGGTTTGTGCTCGCCTCGGCCACAGCCGCAAACAGCTAGATCCCTTTATTCGCGCGGTGCAAAAGATCTTCCCTTACGACGCCGGTTATTTTCACGACCGGATGCAATTGCGCGACGAACTGAGCGAAAGCCAAAAGGAAAAAGAGCCGGTCAACGCCGACTCGCATTTGACCTTTATCGGCGCTGGGCTCAAGAATTGCGTCACCTATCTCAACCGTTCCGATGAGCCGGTTTATTTTATCGAGCTTGACGGCATCTACAAACACTACGTGCGCCGCCGCCGCACGATGGTCATGGCTTATAACAGTACCGAAATCGTGCATCGCGGCCGGATCGCGATGCCAGTGGAGAACGGCCATGCGATCGATTCCTTCAATCTCAAGGACGCCCGTTACGGCCTTTTTGAGCGCCTCGAGGATTGGTCGCGGCAATACGGTGTGGACAGGGGTTGTATCGATATTCGCCTGGCGCCCGAGGAAGACCACGCGGGCATGACCGTGAATGAGTACGAGACGCTCCTGATGCGCAATGATTTGCCCGAGGCGCTCAGCGATCCGTTGCGCTATGTGGTGCAACGCGGTAAAAAGCTGCTGCGGCACCCCACTTCGATCCCTGGCAAGACGCGCGATTACGCCGCATATGATCTGATCCACTTCTACAATGACCTGATGGACCAGGTGCCGATCGGCCGATCGGTCATCGACCGTATCTTCTCGGTGCTGTCGACGCCGGCTAAACGGATGCTGCGCCTCAAACGCCATATCCGTCTTTTGGTCTCTGACAGCGAGGCCACCGGTTCCGACCGCATCGTCCAGGGCACCTACCAGAGTCCGATCCTTATCCAGCACCATCCAGCCGAGGATGGTGTGCGCTATATGGACGTCACGCTGCGCCGCTTTACCTAAGCGCCATGCAGGTCGATCCGTCCATTTTCAAAGCCTACGATATTCGCGGCGTCTACCCCGATTCGCTGAACGAAGAAGTCGCTTACGCGGTGGGGCGCGCCTTTGTTGCACTGTTGGCGTGTGAAGAAGTCGTCGTCGGGCGCGATATGCGTTTGTCGAGCCCAGCGATCAAGGAGCATCTAATACGAGGCTTGACCGAGCAGGGTGCCGATGTCGTCGATATCGGCATGGTTGGAACGGATCAGTATTATTACGCCTGCGCGACGCTTGGCCGTCCGGGGCTGATGGTTACTGCTTCGCACAATCCCCCCCAGTACTGCGGTTTCAAGATGGTACGCAATATGCCCTATCTGCTCAGCGGCGATTCGGGGATTCAGGATTTGCGCCACCTCGTCGAAGAGGAGGGTTGGGGCGAGCCATCGCGGTCCGGAGAGGTCCGCACGCAAGACGTCTCGCAGGGTTTTATTGACAAGGTCCTCGAACTAGTCGACCCGGCGCAAATCAAGCCGCTCAAGGTCGTGGCCGATACTGGCAACGGCATGGTGGGCCCGATCCTGCAACAGGTCTACGACCGCCTGCCGGTCGAATTGATCGGCATGTATCTCGACCCGGACGGCAGCCTGCCCAACCACGGCCTCGACCCGATGCAACCGGAAAACCGCGCCGATCTGGAGCGTCGTGTTATTGAAGAGGGTGCCGATATCGGCTTTGCCTTCGATGGCGATGGCGATCGCTTTTTTATTGTCGACGATCGCGGGCACTTTGTTCCGGGCGATTTTGTCACCGCCTTGATGGGCTGTTATATGCTTGAGCGCGATCCCGGCGGCAAGGTCGTCTACGACGTGCGGTGCTCGTGGGCTGTGCCGGATCTGATCAAGCAGGCTGGCGGTACGCCTTTAATAGAGCGCGTGGGGCATTCATTCCTCAAACCGCGCATATTCGAGGAGGGGGCCGTCTACGCCGGTGAGTTGAGTGGCCATTATTATTTCCGTGAGTTTTATGGTGCGGATTCGGGTATCGTGCCCTCGTTGGTCATGCTGGAGATGCTGTCCAAACGGGGAGTTAAGCTCTCCGAACTATTGGCTCCGCTCGAATGCAAGTACTTTCTGTCATCAGAGATCAATTCCCGGGTAGACGATCCACTCGCCAATATCGAGGCGTTGGCCGAGCGCTACGGCGACGGCGCGATCGAGCGCATCGACGGGATAACAATTTCATTCGACGACTGGCACTTCAATGTGCGGCCCTCCAATACCGAGCCCTTGCTGCGGCTCAACCTGGAGGCGCTATCGCAGGAGATGATGGAGCAGAAGCGGGACGAGGTGTTGGAATTTATCCGCTCGTGAGAACGAAGTTTTTTTGTCGCGGTGCCCCTGCCGGAAGCTTTTGGCGGGGGCTTTGTCGTTTGCGCGCGGCACCCGGATGAATTTCCTGCGCGGTTTTTCGCTCAACGCCGTCTGTACAGGGCTTACCTTTGGCCTCGGTCTGGTCAATCAATGGTTGTTGGCCAACTACGTGTTGGACAAGGCGGCGTACGGGCGGTTGTATCTTTGGACCAACGCGGCAATGATTGGTGCCATTGTTTTGGGGGAGTGGTTGCGGCGGGGTAATACGATTGTAGTGGGCAAGGAAGCGGTGGCCGTCGAGGCGCGGGATAACGCGTTGCTCTACTGTGCGGGGTTGTTGGGGGTCGGGTTGGCTGTGGCGTATATCGGGACCGACACCTGGGGCCGGTTGTTAGGGGCGGAGGCGCGGGACTACTGGCCGCTTCTGGCCGCGTTACCGGTGCTGTTTATCCTGCAGCGGGCGGGGCTGTCGGTCTTGCTCGGGCGGGATCAGATCAAGCTCTATGCTGCGATCCCGGTGTTATTTATTGTCGTGTATCTCATCGGCAACGCGGTGCTGTGGTGGTCGGGCGAGGCGGAATTGGCGTTGGTCCTTTGTGTTTTTGCCGGTGCCGCGGGCACGGCTGGGTTGGTGGCTTTTGCGGTGCTGTCGGGCATCGGGCGCTTCAGTTGGGGTGACCGGGCGGTTTTGCGGCGGACATTCAGTGTTGGAGCGCGAGGCGCTGCCTCGGTCGGGCTGGTTTTTTTAATGTTGCGTAGCGACGCGTTTCTGATCGAATATTTGCTCGGTGAAGCCGCTGTGGGTAGTTATCGGGTAGCGCTCAATTTTGCCGAGATGATGCAGCGCTTGCCCGATGTGGCTGGCGCGATACTGCTGGCCAAGGTTGTGCGCGGGGAGGATCAGCGTCTTTTGAGTTTGCGCGTGGCACAGGGCATTCTAATTTTTTCGCTGCTGGCGGCATTGGCGTTATTGCTTGCTGGTCCGTTGCTGATAGGGTTGCTTTTCCCCGGTTATCCCGAAGCCTATGAACCTTTGGCGTGGATGCTGCCGGGGCTGGTTTGTCTTGGTTTTGCTTCGGTCTTTAATACCAAGTTGGCCGGGCAGGGTTATCCGGTGGTTATGCTGTGGGCGGCGGCGGTGGCTTTTGCCGTTAATATTTTATTGGGCATCTGGTTTATCCCTACTTGGGGGCTGTTGGGCGCGGCGTGGTCGAAGTCGGTCGCCTATGTGGCGTGGGCGCTTTTGGTGGGGGGATATTATCTGCGCAATGAGGGGCTCGGGTGGGGGGCTCTCTTGCGTTTTTGGGATCTGGCCGCTACTTTGAAGAAAAGCCATAAGTCATAGAAAATATGAGTATCTTTACACACACAGACCTGCGGTCCTACGCTCTTGACCGCCGTTACTTCGCCGCTTTCCTGGTCTTCCAGGGGTTGATGGTGGCGGGTAGCATATTCTATACTGAACTCCTGCCGGCCTTATTGGCAGTCTCTTTGCTCGCCGTGCTCTTTGTCGCCGGTGTATTGGTACGGCCGTGGTTAATCCTGCCACTGATCGTGTTGACCACCGGGCTCGACAGCACGGGACGGCTGATCGGCGAGGCGGGCAAAATCCAGGGCATCTTCCATCTGACGGGTTTTCACCTGACCTTCGGGCTGATGATCGTCGCCCTGGCGGCTAATCTTTGCCTGACGCGTCGTGTGCGTTTTCCCGATTTCGACGTCAAGGCGCCGCTCTTCCTGTTTTTGGGGTGTATCGCCGTTTCGTTGACCTATTCGCCCAACCAACCCGAGGCGACGGTCAGCTTCATGCGGATCTGCGCGTTGGTGCTCTTCACCTATATGGTGCAGGTCATCATTGATTCTAAGCAGGCGGTATCGGCGGTTCTGTGGTCGATGGTGATTTTCACTGTGTCCGGCGCGGTAATGGGCACATACCAAGTAATCACCGGCCAGTTTCACTTGCCGGTCAAGGTCAT
>DQLG01000159.1 GCA_015660315.1 Candidatus Latescibacterota bacterium | reverse complement strand
TCGGGGATCGGCGGGTCGTCCGGGTGCAGCGCCATGCGCACGCCGGCCTTTTCCGCCGTTGGCACCGCCGCCTTGAGGAACTTCTCCATGCGTTCCCACATCTGTGCCTCATCAACCGGCGGTTCGTGCGGCACCGGGCGATTTTGTTCGAACTCGGCATAGTCGAAAGTGCTGTACTGCACGCCACCGCGCCCGATGTCCGCCATAGTGCGAAAATTGCCCATCGGTTTGAAATTCCAGCCCACACAGGGAATCCCCGCGCGCCCCAGACTCTCCAGCATCGCACACCAATGGCCGATCTTCTCGTCCATATCGGCCTCGGCCAGTGTGATTTCCTCCCAGGCCGGCATGAAGATATTATTCAGCTTCATGCCGTGCGCCTCGACCTTTTCGCGCACTTGTTCGAAGGCCTCCGTGCAATCTTTGCCCGCCTTCAAATCCTGCGCCAGCGAAGTATTCGCCGAACCGGTACTGCCCCGGCGCCCCTTGGCTGCCGGTCCGCCGCGCAATTCAAGATGAATCGAGTCGACGCCGAGTGCATTAAAATAACTCAGATGTTCGTCGTCGAGGTCACCGATTGATAGTTGGTCCTGTATATACATCCGTCGCTCACTTTTCGTCGACAGTTAAAGTGTAGTAGTTGGTCCACTCCTGCACTGCACCTGACGCGAGATTAATGCCGATAAACGGCTCGGGACACGCCGCCGTTTTTACCGACCAGAAATTGTATTTGATGATCGGCGTATCGCCCTTGAAGTGCACCGCCGCGCCCGTCTTGTTGTTGCGCACCATTCCCGCGTTATACGCGACCGGCCCCGCGCCTTCGTGTAGTTGCACCCACAATGATCGGTCACCGAGCGCTTGCTCGACGATGATCTGATTGCCGCGCACCCAGGCCAAGCCAGGAAACTCCGCGTTGATATCTTTCGGCTCTTTGGCCGTGAACGGAAAACTCACGCTATAATCCGGCCCATAGGGCACATCGTCGATTGACGTGAAATTGTGGTTGTAGTGGTTGATGTCGATCGTCTTCTCGCCGCTATTTTCCAAGCGATGTGCGATAGAAAAACCCGGTCCGGCCAATTCAATCCGCTTCTTGTACTTATACGCCCATCCGCGTTCGCCGACAAAATCCTGACGAAACTCCACCCAGTTCTTGCCGTGCTCTACCTCCCATTCCCCCGCGCGGATAATCTCGTATTCCCCGTGAAACTTGTACTCTTCCTCCGCGCCCTTGCGCAACAAACCCACCCCAACCTTCACAAACGACCCACCCGCCTCAACCTCGTCAAACCCCGAAGGATTGTCCATGCCGAACTCCTCCGCCGGCCCCGTGACGAAGTCGTGCCCCGCAGGGTCGTGCGGAAAGCGCCATGGGCCGTAAAATGAATGCCCCTTGTATTCGACCCGCGAAATAATGCCCGACCAGTCAAAACGCGTCCCGCGATAATAGCCGTCCTCCGCACCCGGCAGATACAACGCCATCTTCAAATCACTATTCGCCAACTCAAGCATAGGAAACCCACCTTCCTCTTCGGCAAACGCCATCGACGCGCATAACACCACAACACTGATCAGAACTTTCATAGGGTTCTCCTTTTATAGGTTCCTACTACTCACTTTCCTTGCGGTGAAACTAATAATAACCGCAGGGCCTGGTAGGGTATATCCACGAGCGGCTTGGCAGTACTCGATCTCACAGGACAGTGATACCGGGCACCACCCTC
This sequence comes from Candidatus Latescibacterota bacterium, assembly GCA_015660315.1. GTDB lineage: Bacteria > Latescibacterota > UBA2968 > UBA8231 > UBA8231. The sequence continues at coordinate 10,261 of DQLG01000159.1, read as the reverse complement.
GGAGCGCAGTGAGCTCCTGCAGGGCACGTAGGCAAGGGCATACCTCAGACAGGCCCGTGCTCCACCATTACACCGGTTTTCGATCCTTATGATTCTGCCCCCCGTACTGAAAGCCCGGCACATTATTCGCACAATGCGTTTCACGAAACAACGTCTGCCGCATCGCCGGCATCTGGTCTATCAACTGCTCCGGCGGCTGCCACGGACTCCACCGCGACCCGACGCTATTATAGAGATTGAAAATGCCCACGCGCTCGTTCTCCTCATTCGTCCAAGGACAGGTGCTATGCGCCAAGGCCTCGGTAAAAAACAACACCGAGCCCGCCGGACATTCATACGTGTCCCACACCGCCGAATGCGGATCCTGTATCGACTCCGGTGCGGCATAGGCCGCCTTGTGGCTGCCCGTCGCCAAGAGCGTGCCGCCCTGGTACATCTTCACCGGCGCCAACTCCCACACTACTCGCGTCAGCCCGCTGAACGACTTGCCTGGGATACTTTGATAATGATGCGAGTCATAGGCGAAGCGGAACAGACCGCTACCATTGTGCGGGCCGAAAACACCCTGCCGTTCCGGCGTCGCCGCTGGATTGCGCAGGCCGCTGCCCTCCATACGGAAACCATAACACTCCGGACTCGAAAGATGCGGAAAAGCGAGAAACTCATTCAAAAAACCCACCACCACCGGATGGTCCGTCAACTTCTGCAACGGCCCGGCAACATGGCTGCGCTCGTGCTCGGGCAGCGACTCCGGGTCATTCTGCACCCTTAGCGCGTAGTCCTTCATCTGAGCCACCTCGACATCGGCCAACAAACCCGGCACCAACAACCAGCCGCGCGTGTCAAAGAGGTACTTCTGCTCATCGGTCAGCTCGACGATCGGCTCGCCATCAGCATTCTTCGTCGGCAGGTCGCCTTCGGCCACCTCCAGCTTCTGCCCCAGATTCTTGTCGACCACATATGCTTCGCTCATCTACCTTTACTCCTTAGATAATTTTAACAAGCCAACATTTTAATATCGGAGCATTCGCCCACAATAATCTCTACAAAAAAACAATTTCTGAGAAGCGAGTAGGGATCTTCCCTGAGCGGATTGTGTTTTCTATTTTGCTGTCCTGCAAAATAGAGAACTCCTCCTCGGAGTGGCCAAGGGATGGGCCACGAGAATGAGCAAGGGACAAATCCCTACTCACTCCGTCAACCGCACCAGCTACACCTTATACCGCGTTGAAACATCATACAAATACTCCTCCCCACGATGCTCGCGAATCCACCCCTTCAAAGGCACATCGGCCTCCGTCGGCTGCCACCACCCTTTAATATCCACCCCATCCCCCAACAACTGCCGTCGAATAGGATCGCATTTGGTCAAAACCTCCTCCGGCATATTGTTGTAGTCCAATCCGCGCAACCAGCGGTAGCTATAACCGAAGAACAACACTTTGCGCACCTGTTGCGAATAATTATAGCCGCGCGAATGCCATAGCCGCCGGTCGAATAACACCGCCGTGCCGGGTTTTACCTTCACCTCCATCGCCCCTTCCGGATCCTCCGTTGGATCGCGCTGATACGGCTTGTCTACCAGTTTATGGCTGCCCGGCAAGATTTTCATCGCCCCGGCATCGGCGATCGTCGTGTCGCTCAACCAATAGCTAATCTTGAGCGAAAGTCGCGGCGCGGGCCGCTCGATCTCCTCCACCGGCCGACCACCGTCCTGATGCCATCCGGCGCCCTTGACATGGCGTTCGGCGTCCGGCGCCTCGGGCGGGTAGACGATCATGTGCGAGATATATAGCTGTATATTCCACCCCAGTATATCCCACAACAACGGAAAAGTCTTCTCGTTGTCGAGCAGCTCCAAAAACAGATCGTCCTCGACGACGCTACGAAACTTGGCCACCATCGCCCCCGGCGCCAATTCTTTTTCTACTCGCTCCTTGGCGTCAACGCGATCGACGGCGACGGTCAGTTTTTCAACCATCTCCGGCGAGAGTGCGTCTTCGACGACCAGGTAACCTTCGTCATCGAAGCACTGGCGCTGTTCTTCAGTCGCGCAAAACTGTAACCAGTTCGATTCCATGTCTTAGTCCTTGAGCATTTTAGACATCATGTGGCTCATTGTCTTGAAAACTGAAGGGCTGTTCGATTGAACAGCCAAACAGCGAATTCTATATGCGAAGCCCCTTGCGCCCTTGCGCACCCCGCCAGCCAACCTGGGCGTAGCGCACGACCGGGGCAGGGCTTTGCATTTCACAGGCGCTACGCGACCCTAATCTACCCACGGGTCAAAACCAAAGAGCTTGCGTCCCAATGGCGTCAGCCCCTCTTGTGCCCCCGGCGCCAAGGGCGTATCCGGCCCGTTCGCTTCGCGCGCCTCTGTTTCACTCATGCGATAATAACGCGTAAACTGCGCGATGCGCGGCGTAGCCTGCTTGTTGCGACTCGCCCCATGCGGCATCATATGGTGCATCAGCACAAAATCGCCCGCCTCGCCCGTCACTTCAATTGAGGGCGCAAGTTCGTTGATATGGCGCCACTTCTCGAAGCGCTCCAGACCATCCGTCTGGTTGAGCATAATCTCTTCGACCATGCGCGGGCCCTGTGGGATCACGTGGATCCCGGCACCGTTTTCTTCCACATCCGACAAATAATAACAACCGCCGATGCCCACATTGAAACGCAAGTGCTCTGCGCTTAGATCCTCCGGCCCGGGCACACGCATATCCAGGTGCAGTCGTTGTATAAGCCCTTCGGCCCCACCGTCTTTGAGCGAGATGCCTACCGAACCGTCGCCCGCGCGCAAATTTTCGCTCTGCAAAATATCCGCCGCCGCGCCATAGAGTTTATTGTTACATAACAAGGGCAACAACTCCGCCGTGTAGAAGCTCTGGCTGCGATCGGCGTTATAGGGTTTGAGCCGGCCTTGCGTCGAGGTGAATCTTTCGGTAAAGACCAAATCGCGCGGGACCATATTCAAAATCGCGCCCTTCGCCGTGGCCGTCTCCTCAGGGCTCAGAATGCCCTTGAGCAGCAAAAAACCTTCGCGGCAAAAATCTTCGATCTGAGCGTCGGTTAAATAAAGGTTCTTTGTTGTTGTCGTCATAACTCACTCCTTTGCTGCAATATGATGCCCATCGCGATTGCTCACCTGTAGGGATAAGATGCTTTCGCCGGATGCTTGGCCAATTGCTCTTCGACCAGATCTGCACCGAGACCGGGGCGGTCGCTCAGTACTAGCGACCCGTTTTCGACCTGCAACGGATGCGTCATAATCTCGTCGCGCCACGGCGCATCATCGACGTCGAATTCCTGTATATAAAAATTGGGGATCGACGCACAGACGCTGGCCGAGACTAGAGTGTTGATCGGGCTGTGACAGTTGTGCGGTGCGAATAGAATATCGTAGGCGTGCGCGTAGTCGGCGAGCTTCTTGCCCATCGTGATGCCGTTCCAGGCCAAATCGGGCATGATGATATCTTGCGCGTGACCCTCGATAAAGGGCTTGTACTGATGCGTGCCGAAAAGGCTCTCTCCGGTGCAGATCGTCGTGGAGGTGGATTCGCGAATCATCTTCAACGCCTCGGGATCGAGCGTCTCAGTCTCCAGCCACATCAAATCGTAGGGCTCTAGTGCGCGCGCCAATTTAATCGCCCCGCCGAGCTTGAAGGTAAAGGCCACATCAAGCGCGATGCCGATATCGGGCCCCAACGCCTCGCGGAAGGTCGCAACAATCGCCTCGGCTCGGCGCAAAATCGGCGGCGGACAATCACCGACAGAATTGTGCCGCCAATTCGGCAGGCCGCCGCCGGGCAAATCTTCGAGATCCATAATATTCGTTTTGATTGCGGCATAACCCTGCGCTTTCACCTCTTCGGCCAATGCGCGCAGATCATCGAGCGTCTTCACTGCGGGTTTGCCCAGTTCATCGGCGTGCCGCGAACGCATCGAGCCACAGTGCGACCAATACAACTCCAGTCGGTCGCGCATCTTGCCACCGAGCAACTGCCAAACCGGCGCGCCCAGCACCTTGCCGCGAATATCCCACAGCGCCGAGTCGATGCCCGACATCGCCTTCCAAGCGATGCCGCCGGTATGGCGCACCGAAGCAGCAGCTAAGTCCCACCAGATCGCCTCGACCTGCATCGGGTCGCGACCGATCACCCACTCGCTATAGCGTTCGACCGTCGCCGCGATCGGTCCGGCCGCGCCCCAGTCGGTGCAGTCACCCCAGCCGATCAGCCCCGGTTGATCTGTTTCGACCTTGACGAAAGTCCAAGGACGGAAGACGCCGTCGACGAGAAAGGTCTTTATCGCGGTAATCTTCACAGCGTCGGAACCTTCTTATCCAGCAAGCCTTCGTCTTTCAAGTCGCTCCACAACGCCGTGGGAATATCGATCTTCAACGCCGACAAATTGGCATCGACCTGCCCCAACTGATCCGCGCCGATAACCACCGTCTTCACCGCCGGATGCGCAAAGGGAAACTGTATCGCCGCCGCACTAAGTGCCACGCCGTGCCGCTGACAGACCATCTTCAAGCCTTTCGCTCGTTCGAGAATTGCCGCCGGTGCTTTTTGATAGGCATACTTGGCGTCGGCTTGCAGGTCGCTGGCCAGAATACCCGTGTTGTAGACCCCGGCGCCGATAATCGTGATGCCCTTTTCTGCGCACAGATCGACCAAGGCGTTGCCCGGTTGTTCGAGCAGCGTGTATTGGCTGGGCAGCAGAAAACAATCAAAAGAGGCATTGCGCGCAAAATTCATCAGCATCTCGTTGTTGGCGATGCCCACGCCGATCGCCTTGACGATGCCCTGCTCGCGCCATTGTTCTAGTACCGGCACGCTACCCGACAACACCTGCTCGTAATATTTGTGCGGGTCGTGCACCAGCGCGATATCGATATGGTCGAGTTGCAAACGCTCCAAACTCTCATCTAAGCTCCTGCGTATGCCATCGGCGCTAAAATCAAATTGCGCCTCCCCATCGCGGATCAACCGACCGACTTTTGTCGACAATACAAAACTATCACGCGGCACCCCAGACAAACCCAACCCAACCGCAAGCTCGGATTCCCCCCGGCCATAAAGCGGCGCCGTATCAAAAAAATTAACCCCCCTGTCCAACGCCTCCCGCACAATGGCCGCACCGCCCTCTACCTCGCCTTCTCTCACAATATGCGCACAGCCCAAGCCAAAACGCGGCACCGCCAAATCCTGTACGATCTCCACCTGCTCAAATGCATCGATCATATTAATGCTCCTCCACCACCAACGAGCGAAATCGCTCCTCGTCCCACTGCGCGCCCCAACCTGGTCCATCTGGTGGCGCGATATGTCCATCCTCAATCAATGGCGCGTTCAACAAGCCCCAACCTTCCCCCATCTTGCGCAAACTATCCGTCGACCCGCCAAAAAACTCATAGAAATCCGTATTGTCGATACAACACCCCAAATGCGCGTGCACCAAACCGTCCAAGCCCCCAGTGCCGTTCAATTCGATATTCGTCCCGTACATCTCCGCCATATGCGCCAACTTCAACACCTGCGTCGTGCCGTGCCGCGCATTACCACGCAAACGATCGGTCGCCCCCTGTATCAACCACTGCGACGTCAGTCCTATATCGTGCATCAGCATCTCGGTGCCCAGAATCGGGATCGTCAACACCCGGCACAGCTCCTGATACTGATTCATCTTCTGCTCGTGCATCGGCTCTTCCAACCACACAAAATCTAATTCCTCCAACACCTGCCCCACCTCAATTGCCTCGCGCAAATCATACGAGCACACCGGATCCGTAATCAGCCCATACTCCGGCCCCACCGCATCCCTCACCGCCCGATAAATCGCTATATCCGCCTTGCCCCCTTTATAGCTGTGAAACTTATAGGTCCCAATTCCCATCTGCTGCGCCTGCTCAATATGCCCCAGATACCCCTCCAGGCTCATATCCCCGCCCGTCAAATACACCGGCAAACGATCCCTGACCTTACCCACCAACGCATACACCGGCAAGCTCGCCGCTCGCCCCAAAATATCCCACAGACAATTATCAAACTCACCAAACCACCCCGGCGGCTGATACACCCACCGAGTCCCCTTCAACAACTGCTGAAACAAGGCCTCCCGCTCCCACGGGCTGCGCCCCACCGCATGATGCCGCACAATCTCCGCCTGGTACGCATTCATCGTCGTATTACTACGCGCCACAATCCCTTCGTCCGTATGCACCTCCAGAAAACTCGTCCGCAGCGGCCCACCGCCCTTTCTCCCTTGATGCGTATACTGAATCCGCCTTAACCCCTCCACCCGCACAATCGAGTGCCCTCCACTGCCCTTGGCTTCGGGATCTTCCAACACCAATAACTTCACATCAGTAATCTTCATAACCTTATCCTTAGCAATGTGCACTCTCTCTACTTTATCCGAATCCCCAAACATCCTATATTCCCCCCCAATCGCTGTCAACCTGTATACCTATTACAAGAGACGACTTCCAACACCATTCGGGTATCATTTCTCTACTATTTACACCCCCATTAGGATCTACTTCACTTACTCTATCTACACCATTATTGGGATATACTTCGCGCATTCTCGACATCACCGTTGAGGCTCCTCGCAGGAGGGACTGTCACGAAGCACCAATACCGAGAACCGACAAAGGAATCCAAATGAAAATCGCCACCATAGAAACCTTCGACCTCACCTGCCCCCTAGGCCGCCCCTTCGGCTGGTCCCAAGGCTGGATCGAACAGCGCAACACCACCTTGGTCAAAATCACCACCGACGACGGCCTCACCGGCTGGGGCGAAGGCGCCGCCTCCGACCTCATAAATAACTTGCTCGCCCCCCTGCTCATCGGCCAAGACCCCATCGACCGCAACGGCCTCTGGGAACGCATGTTCCACGCCCTCTACAATGGCAACAACGCCGTCGGCTTAGCTGGCAGTGCCGTCTCCGCACTCGATATCGCGCTGTGGGACCTCGCCGGCAAGGCCACCAACTTACCCGTCAGCGCCTTGCTCGGCGGCAAGATCCGCGACAAAGTCGCCGTCTATGCCACTGGCCTCTACTACACCGAAGGCGAATTCCCCGACCGCCTGCTCGACGAAGCGCGCGGCTATGTCGAAATGGGATTCAAGGGTATGAAGACCAAGGTCGGCGGACTCTCACTCAAAGATGACGTCGCCCGCGTCCGGGCATTGCGCGAGACCATCGGCCCCGATATCAGCCTGATGATCGACGCCAACGAAGGCTATAACGCCACCACAGCGATCCGCCTTGGCCGAGAGTTGGCCGACCTAGACTTGGTGTGGTTCGAAGAGCCGGTCAACGCGCAGGATTTAGACGCCTACCTGGAGGTCAAAGCCGCCTTGCCAATGGCTATCGCCGGCGGCGAAAACCTGCGCACCCGCTACGAGTTCAAACCTTATCTGACACAACGGGCCTACGATATCGTGCAACCCGATATCATGCACTGCGGCGGCATTACCGAAATGGCGCGCATCTGTGCCATGGCCAACGCCTGCGGCATCCAGGTAAACCCCCACGTTTGGGGCTCGCCGGTGATGATCGCAGCGACCTTGCACCTGGCCGCGACCTTGCCGCCCTGCCCGCCGGCGCGCAACGCGCAGCCTTATCTACAAGAGCCGGTGATGGAATTCGACCGCACGCCGAGCGTGATCCGCGAAGAGCTGTGTGCGGTGCCATTTGACCAGGAAGAGAGCTTTATACAAGTGCCGGAGGGGCCGGGCTTGGGGATCGAGGTGGACGAGACGGTTGTCGCGAGGTTGAGTATATAATACTCTCAGGCGAACCATGAGCGCGACAAAACTATTTGCCTCCATCCCCCTCGTCGACGACGAGCTCACCCTCGTGCTCAGCGACACCCGCGCCGCCGGCCTGCGCGAAAACGACCCGCTCACCTACCGCTTTGCAATGCAGCACAGCGAGAATGGCGCTCGCATCGGCAGCCTCTCGGTGCGCATTGCCGACAGCGAATATATCGTGCAATACTTCGGCCATATCGGCTATGGTGTGTATCCGTTCTTCCGCGGCCACCGCTACGCCGCCCGCGCCTGCCGCCTGGTGCTGCCCGTGTTCGCGCACCACGATATCGACCCGATCTGGATCACCTGCAACCCCGACAATATGCCCTCGCGCCACACCTGCGAACTGATCGGTGCCGAATTAATCAACATCGTAGACGTGCCTAAGAACATCGATCTCTACCTTGTCGGCGACCGGCAAAAATGCCGCTACCGCCTCAGCACAGATAATACCTGATCTAATTTACGAGGGAGAAGAAACTTGTGTTCATCGGTCATTTCGGCGTCGGTCTGGGCTTGAAGGCCACCGCGCCCAAGACCTCGTTAGGCACTCTCGCCGTATTAAACCACCGGGGAATGGCTGCTCATCGCCTGGGGTTATTCGGTCGACGCACACCGCAGCGCCCTATAAACAGCCCGTCTTTTATCGTGTCTGCGCATGGAACCAAAAACTTGAAGCCTCCGCCAACATTCCATTAGATTACCCTAACAGAGCCAACCCTCGCCAGCAAAAGCAAACATCAACAAAAGGCGCCCCACAATGTCCACGCCCCTGACCCCAGAGCAAATTCACCACTTCCAAACCCACGGCTATCTCATCGTAGAAAGCCTCTACACCCCCGCAGAAGCCTCCCACATCCGCCAAATCGCCGAATCCGACCCACAGGTCGCCGCGCAAGCCAAATCCAATAGCAACTACGACGAAGACAGCAAAAACCCCAGCAAAGATATTGACCCCCGCCTCGTCTACACGCCCAACCTCGCCGACGACACCTACAGCGCCATCGCGCAAAGCCAACGCCTCACCGCCCCGCTCGAACAGCTCTTTGACGACCAGGTCCGCCACTACTACCACCTCAAGACGATCAAAAACCCGCACACCGGCGGTTGGCAATACCACCAGGATTACGGCTACCACTACAAGGAATTCTTCTACCCCAGCTTCTGCTCCGTCATGCTCGCCCTCGACCCGGCCACCCGCGATAATGGCTGTCTGCGCGTCGTCAAAGACTCCAACCAACTCGGTCGCTTAGAACACCAGCCTTCGGGTTCGCAACTGATCGCCAACCCACAACGCGTCGAAATGGCGCTGGCTGAAATGCAAGAGATCCACTGCGAGATGCAACCCGGTTCCGCCCTCTACTTCCACGGCAATATCCTACACGGCTCCGACCCCAACTTGAGCGAGCAATCGCGCTGGGCGCTGATTTTCGCCTATGTCGCCGCAAAAAACACCGTCGTCCTACCCGAAGTCGAAAAAGGCCTGAGCCCGCCGCTTGCAGGCTGGAGCGACGACGAGGTTGCCGCCGCGACAGCGCGCCATTGGGATGAGATCCAGGCCCAGCTTATGTGACTTTTTTGCAAGATCGTGCAATCGCACAAAGCGATGCGTGCATAAGTAAGAAAAATACCCTCAACCCACTCCTCCCCACGCAGAATCCAACGCAAAGCTGGCTGCTGCACTTCTTGCGCTAACTCGCCACGGCCTTAGACAAGCTAGAGCCCACCGAACCAAGGAGCCCAATATGACCGCTTGGACCTGCGCGCTAACCCTCGATGCAGCGCGACAAACCATCGCCGGCAGCGAAATCGCCCTCACCGACGCCATCCGTCGGGGCGCGGACTTACGCGTCTACACCGAATTCCACCACAACCAGCACATCGACACAGCCTCCGCAAACGACGAACTCGTCCGCGAAGTCGCCGAGTTCGCCGTGACCTACCTCGTCGACAACCGCTGGACCGCCGGACTAATGAGCCAGCGCCAACCCGTCTCGCTACCCGACGGTTTTGGCCCACGACCGTCAATGTCCTTCTTCCTCTACAACCAAGACGGACACCAGGCTATCGGTCGACCGCACCTCGACGGAGAAGAGACCGTAGCCACATCCGAAGAAGGCTCGGGCGGCATGCACAAATACCATTTGCTTGAAAGCTGGGACGAGGCCACCAACGCTCCTAGCTGCAACTTCATCTACGATTTCGAAACGTATAAATTCTATGTCGACGACACCTGGCAGGAAGTGCTGCACCACGACGCCGAAGGCCAAGTGCGCTCCGGTTCGATCGACGCGCTGGCGGCGGCTTTCAGCAACGGCGCCCCCGTCAAGGTCGGCATCAGTGGTCTGTGCGATGGCCTCGGCAGCGATCTGGCGCACGAAGTCTTCGTCGAAACCGGCTCGAATTATTATTATACGGACCAACAACTCTTT
>DQLG01000182.1 GCA_015660315.1 Candidatus Latescibacterota bacterium | reverse complement strand
GTCAGGATAGCTCTTGCGTAAGTCCTGTAAAAATAATATAGTGGTGGATCTATGCATCCGAATAGAAATCAACAGCAAGAATTTATTTGGGTGCAATTAGGTTTTAAACCGTTAACTCAGGGAGTGCATTATGAACCAAAATGAATTTACCAGGCGGCTGTTCCTGCAGAGCGCTGCTAGCGTCGCGGCCGCCACGGGCCTCGGCGGATTCTCCGGCTTAGCGTCCGCCCAGGCAAATGAGTTGAAGATTTGGGCCAACCCCGGCGTGCACAAAGTCGGAGCCAAGGACTGGAGCGCCATGGAAAGCCAGGGCGGCCTTTCCATCGCGGCCACCGCGAAGAGCGCCCGCGCCGATGAATCCATCCAGAAGATGGTGGTCGGCGACGGCAACCGGCTGTTCGACGCCGTGACCGACAATGGCGGCGGCATGGAAGACGCGCTCGCCTCGCAAAAGGCGATTGTGCCGCTCGATACCAGCAAGATACCGAACTGGAAAAACATCCTGCCGATTTATAATGAAGGCGGGGTGGGCGCCAATACCATTCGTCACAAGGGTAAGGTGTATGCCACTCCGATGATCTCCAACGCCGATTCCATGGCTTATGATTACAAGGAGCTGGGGTTTCACCCGGATAGCTGGGGTGTCCTGTTCGATTCGCAGTTCAAGGGCCGCGTCGCGCTGCAGAACGATTTCGGGCCGACCCTGACCAACATGGCGATCTATCTCCAGCAATCCGGCAAAATCGAAATTGAAAACCCCTCCGATATGAAACCGAACGAGGTCAAGGCGGTCTGCCAGTTTCTCATCGACTACAAGAAGAAAGGCCAGTTCCGTACCTTCTGGGACGGCTTCCAGAACGGCGTCGGCCTCCTGGCGAGCGGCGAAGTGCTGATGTCGTCGTGCTGGGAGCCGATCCAGATTGTTGCCAACAAGAAGGTCGGCGACAAGGCCGACATCCGCTATGGCACCATGAAGGAAGGCCACCAGACCTGGAACAACATGATCATGTTCACCAGGGGCGGACGCGAACGGGGCAAGGACGATTTGTACTACAAGCTCGCCAACGTCTACCTATCAACGTGGTTCGGCGCACGAACATTGGCGGGCCTCGGATTCGGACCGCAAATGACAGGCGTCGACGCCTACATCAAGGCCAACCCCAAGGACTTCCCAGCCAGTGTGCAGGCGCGTGTACTTGACATTCTCAAGCGCAAAAACGAGCGCTACGCCGTAAAGGGCAACTCTTGGCAGAATGTGTTCCCGAAGCACCTTCGGGCCTATCAAGACTGGTGGTCGCGGCTGCAAGCAGCCTGACGTCGCATGCTGGATAACGCGTTAGACATTCGAACCGAAGGTTTTTGGGCGCGCGTGCTGGGGGAAAACGGCGTCCAAAAATGGGTGTTCTACATCCCCGTCGTGTTTATGACGCTGTTCCTAGCGGTACCGATGGCGCTGACGGTGGTTTGGAGCGTCTTCGAGCGCACTCAGTTCTGGATGGAGCCGGGATTAACCTTGTTCGCCTACGAGACATTCTTCACTTCGGCCCGGGCGGAAAACTATCTATTTTCCATGCTGCATGCCGCGATCGCGGTAGTGATATCGTTCGCGCTGGGTTTTCCAATCGCGGTGTTCGTCCGCCACCGCATCCCGACCGCCCTGCAGAACCGGGGGGTGCTGCTTTTTATTTTGCCATTCATGATTTCGGAGCTGGTGCGCGTTTTCGCGTTGCGACCCGTCCTCGGGCGCAATGGGGTGATAAATACGTTCTTGATGGATATCGGCATCATCTCCGAGCCTATCACCGTCATCCTGTTCTCGCCCATCGGTGTGGTGATCGGCGACGTGATCTCGTTTATGCCGTTCATGGTGTTCGCCGGTTTTCTGGCTATGGAGGCCGTTCAGGGTTACGTGTTCGAGGTGTGCGAGGATCTCGGCGCGCGGACGGTGCGGGCGTTCCTAGATGTGATTGTGCCCCTCGCTGCACCCGGCATCTTCGCCGGCAGTGTGTTCATATTCGTCAATTCGTTAGGCAGCGCGCTGGTGCCGAATCTCCTGGGAGGGCCGGGAGCGGTCAACGCCGGGTTGATCGTCAACCAGGCGATCGTCGCCATCGACTTTCCGCTGGCCATGGCGATCAGCGCCATCATGATGGCGACGCTGATGTTGCTGCTCTATATCGGCCATCGCATGTTCGATCTCACCAAGATCCTTGAACCGTTGAACTGAGTGCGATGCAGGACAATTACGGCAGTATCTGGTCCTACCGCGCCAAATGGGCGTATCTGCTGGCGTTGGTAGGGGCGCTGCTGGCGCCGGTGTTCTACGTCATCTATATCTCGTTCAACGAACATGGATTCGCCGCCCGGATCTACGAGTTCACCTTGGAATGGTACACGGTGGTTCTCGGCGACAAGATCCTCGTGGCTTCGCTCGAATGGACCGGCTATCTCGCGCTCGCCTCGGTCCTATCCTCGGTTCCAATGGGGTTGCTGGCGGCCAAATTCTATAAGCGGACCCGGCATAAGGTTGCCTTCGTGACGCTGATGCTGCTACCGTTGTTCGTGCCGGCCGACATCATGGCGTCGAGCCTGCTGGTTTACTTCAAGAATTTAAACAGGGTTTTTGAAGGCTTGAGCGACGCCTTGGGCAGCGAGTTATTTTATGGCTGGTTCGAGCTCGGATTTCTCACCGCGTGGATCGGCCAAGTGCTCTATACCGTTCCTTACGCCTTCGTGGTAATCCTGATCACCATGTCGCGCTACCGGGATCAACAAACCGAAGCTGCACGCGGTTGCGGTGCGAGCGCGTGGCAGGCGTTCTGGCAGGTCGAGTTCCCGCAAATTTGGGTTGGCGTGGCCAGCAGCAGCGCCTTCGTCGCAATCCTGTCTTTCAATGAGGCGACCCGGACCGCGCTGTTGAAAGGCGGCTTCGACACTTTTGCGAATGTGTTGGTCGCGCAGATGCTCAACATCGGTATGTCGGAGGAATCATACGCCATGGCCGGCATCATGAGCATCCTGTCGATCGCTATTATTGGCTCGATCCTGATCTACAGCGTGGCAAGGTCGGAACGCCTTGAACGCGAGAGACGGGTCAAGGCCCAACCCCTAATGTCGCAATAGGACGGTTTGATGGACATGAAAAAATCCGATAACGTCGCCGGGGACATCTCCGGGGACTTGGCCGTCGAAACCTTCGGCGTCTCGAAGTCCTACGGGCCGGTGAGGGCGGTCGACGAAATATCGGTAAAGGTGGAAAACGGGCAATATTTTGTTCTGCTAGGCCCCAGCGGTGGCGGCAAGACCACGCTCCTTCGGTTGATCGGCGGTTTTGACCGGCCGGACGCCGGCCGGGTGCTGCTTCACGGCCAGGAAGTTTCCAGTCTGCCACCCAATAAACGTTCTACCTCGATGGTCTTCCAGTCCTATGCCCTATTTCCCCACATGTCGGTGGAGAAGAATGTTTCCTATGGCTTAAAACTGCTCAAGCTACCGGCCCCAGAGATCGCGGAAAAGGTGGCGAGCATTCTGGAACTGGTGGGGTTGAAAGGATACAACGGCCGCATGCCCCACGAATTGTCGGGCGGCCAGCAGCAACGGGTACAATTGGCCCGCTCGCTGGTGTTGGAAAGCGACATATTGCTCCTCGACGAGCCCCTTGCGTCCTTGGATGCGAACCTGCGCAAAGATATGTGCCAAGAATTGAAAAGGATCCAGGAGCAGGTGGGCATCACCTTTATTCACGTCACCCACAATCAGGAAGAGGCGCTCACAATCGCCGATCGCATCGCCATCATCGCCGACGGAAAAATGATCGAAGAAGGGGTTCCGAAGGAAATTTACGAACGGCCCCGCAAAAAGTTTACCGCTGATTTTATCGGCCAGAACAACCTGATTGGCGGCAAAGTAATTGAGACAGACGGCAACCACGTCATTATCGATTTGGGTTTTGCGACGGTCGCCGTCCCTCGCTCGGAGCAAAGCCCTGATAAAGGTGCCGAGGTGACGGTCTCGGTTCCCGCCGAAATGATCGAGATCGCCAAGGAAGCACCGCAAGATAATGACCTCTGGCAATTTCTCCAGGTCGTCTACGAAAAGGAAACCTACGTGGGCTTCGGCTCCCAGCATCAAATTCGGCTGCCCGATGGAAATGAGTTCATTGCCCTGACAAACTCTTCCGACGAACGGTTTCGATTGGCCCAAGGTGATATTGCTTCCATCGTCTGGCCAACCGCGGTGGCTCGTCTGCATACCTCCTGATTTCGACATCGCCCTCGGTAACATTGGGACAGGCGGATAATTAAGGAACCATCATGCCCAATCCCCGCATCCCTTACAAAATGTCGTCGGAGCGCAAAAATTTGGAGCCGCTCGAAGGTAAACCGCTGATCGACTAAATTGTACAATCTGTTAAAACCAACGAGGCTAAACAAAGGTGAGTGAAATACAAAATATAACAGTCGTCGGAACTGAACTCGCTTCCGAAAAGATAACTTCAAGCGAGTTGTTGGCCCGACATTTAGAGAATATTCAAAAGTTTGAAAGCACCTTAAATTGCTTTGTTTCTATCGACGAGGCCTCCGCGAAACAAGATGCCGAGGCATCAGATCGAAGATATAAAAAAGGTTCACCTCTATCCCTTATTGATGGCATTCCCATAGCTCTAAAGGATAACATGCATGTGAATGGCCAGCCTACGTGCAATGGCACTAATTTGATATTCCCCTTTGGTGTAGAGGCCGAGGTAGCAAGAAAACTACGGGCTGCTGGTGCTATCTTGCTTGGAAAATTAAACATGGATGAATGTGCCCTCGGGGCGATTACCGACAATCCACACCACGGTCGCACCCATAACCCCTGGCAGATCGGATATATCCCAGGCGGATCAAGCGGTGGGGCCAGTGCTGCTGTTGCGGGTGGAATGGTGATGGCAGCATTAGGAACAGATACATTAGGATCTGTCCGGTTGCCTGCAGCCTATTGCGGGCTTGTGGGCCTTAAGCCCACGTTTGGTTTAGTTAGCACCGATGGTGTTGTTTTGTTAAGCCCTACTTTCGATCATGTTGGTCCCATTTGCCTGAGTGTTCGCGATTCGATGTTGTTGTTAAACATCTTGTTGGACAAATCTCACTCTAGTTGGAGTCACCACCCTGAAAAAAGTTACGATCTAACAAGAATTCGGATCGGTGTGCTTGAACAAACCCCAGAGTCTGATTTTACCAAAGAAGTTTCCGATGGGTTTGAAAAGGCAAAAGCTGAGCTTCGGCAGAACGGGGCCACTCTTACTTCGCTTTCAATACCAGAATTAAACCTAAGAAAATTACGCCAGCAAGCCTTTCTAATCATAGAAAAGGAAGGTTCAGAGGCTTTGGCGGGGCCGCTAGAGGATCACCCCAAGTACTTTTCTGAAAGCTTAAAGGCAATGTTCGACTACGGTCGGAACACTACAAGAGAAAAAATTGAGGATGCAGTGGGCGCCATCACAGAGGTTAAAGCAGAAACATCTCATATATTTGACGGAGTAGATGTTTTGATCTCGCCGACGGCACCGCAAACTGCCTTTCCATTCGATGGCCCAATCCCCGATAACCAAGCAGAGTTAACAGCGCTCGCAAATATTTGCGGATACCCGGCCATCACAATTCCATCGGGATTGGATCCGTCGGGTTTGCCCTTAGCGGTTCAGTTGATTGCGCCCGCCTATCAAGAAGCCATGTTGTTCGGTGCGGCCATGGCTATGGAAAATATGTGGGGCTCATTCACCCCTCCATTCACTGCTAGTCATTAAACAATATTATTCCCACGCAATTCAGCAATTTCCGATGTAGAGTACCCAAGACTTTCTAAAATTTCTTCGGTGTGTTCACCACATTCAGGCGAAGCTAAAGCAAAGCTACTTGGTGTCCGATTCAAAGTCATTGGTTGGCCGACAAATTCCAACGTTCCTAGGGCTTTCGAATCGACTTTTTTTGTCATTTTTAGATGTTTTACCTGAGGGTCAGAAAATGTTTGATCAATGGTGTTTATGGGCCCACATGGTACCCCTGCCAAATTAAATGCACCGACCCAGTGGGCTGTAGTATTCAGGCAAATGGATTCCTCTATCAGGGCGTTTAAGGCATCTCGATTATCGGATCTCTTTTCTCCCGTATTGTAGTCGGGGTGGTCGAACAAATCATTACGTCCTATTTCATCGCAAAACCGTTGCCAAATAATTTCACCTGCTACCGAGATATTGATTTCACCATCACTAGTCTTGAAAACGCCGGTGGGAATGGTAGTTGGATGGTTGTTACCAGCCTGAGCCGGAACCTCACCGTCCACCAACCATCGTGCAGATTGAAAGTCGAGCATAAATATTTGAGCCTGTAATAGTGACGTCTGAATCCATTGCCCTTTTCCAGATTGTTCACGTTCGAGCAAGGCCACGAGAATTCCCTGTGCGCCAAAAATGCCTGCTGTCAAATCAGCTACGGGAATTCCAACCCGAACTGGACCTTGGCCGGGCAACCCGGTAATTGACATTAATCCGCCCACGCCTTGCGCAACCTGATCAAAGCCCGGTCGATCGGCATAAGGCCCATCTTGGCCGAAACCGGAAATACTGGCGTAGATCAAACCAGGATTATCTTTACTTAGCGTTTCGTAATCGATACCGAGGCGAAATTTAACATCAGGCCGGAAATTTTCGACTACCACATCGGCCGTTTGTGCTAATTCTAAGAATATTTTGCGACCCTCTTCATCTTTTAAATTTAATGAAAGTGAGCGTTTATTTCGGTGCAAGTTTTGAAAATCTGATCCTTCACGAGAGCCGCCCATTTGATTGCTGCCTGCCAGTGTATCTGGGATTTCAATCTTGATAACATTGGCGCCCCAATCGGCAAGTTGGCGCACACAAGTCGGCCCTGCACGTACACGAGTTAGATCCAATACGGTGTACTTTTTGAGTGCGGGTGAAGCTGGTTTATGTGGCATGACTTTCTCTTGACGGCTCATTTAGAAATATTTCAAAGTTGGCATGGGCGAGGTGGATGCTATCTATCAACTATACTGGCTCATGTCGGCAAATAGGTGAAACTGGGTATCATCAGGGTTCTGAGGAGTCCGGCGGTGACTCGCTTGAGATTGTGCGCCCACTCGAAAAT
>DQLG01000090.1 GCA_015660315.1 Candidatus Latescibacterota bacterium | reverse complement strand
GTGACGAAGGGTTGCTCCG
This sequence comes from Candidatus Latescibacterota bacterium, assembly GCA_015660315.1. Lineage (GTDB taxonomy): Bacteria > Latescibacterota > UBA2968 > UBA8231 > UBA8231. Next base: position 11,115 of record DQLG01000090.1, on the reverse strand, counting down.
CTTGTTGCATGCGCAGGGTTGGTTCGATTCCACGCTCGCTGAGGCGGCTAGAGACCAAAGACCAGGAAAAGGGCACGACCTCGATAGGCAACGGCGCTTGTGTGCCCAATTTTTTGACGAGTTTTGAAGGATCGATAATGATCACTTGCCGTGCGGTAGCGGAGGCGACTATTTTTTCGCGCAACAGGGCGCCGCCCAGGCCTTTTATCAGATCGAGATCGGGGTCGACCTCGTCAGCTCCGTCGATGGTCAAATCGACCGCCGGGTCGTTCTCCAATGTCGTCAGTGTTATGCCCAACTCGCCGGCGAGTTGGGCGGAGGCTTCGGAGGTCGGGATCGCTTTGACTTCTAACCCGGAGGCGACGCGTTCGCCGATGGCGCGGATGGCGAATTCGGCGGTCGAACCAGTGCCGAGCCCGACGACCATACCGCTTTCGATATATTCGGCGGCGCGACGGCCGGCCACTTCTTTGGGGGGCATATCTCTCCTAGATCTTCATGCAATAATGGACTTGCCGGGCGACTTCCTCGAAACCCAGGCTGGGGTAGAGATGGGAGCCGATCGGGTTTTGCGCCAGCGTTTCTATCTTTGCGATTTCCATCCCCTGGGAGCGCATATATTGCAAGCCATGTTCGAGCAGTTTGCGGCCGATGCCCTGCCCTTGGGTGTCGGGCAAAACGGCGATATTAGGTATGCCGCCGATCTTGCTCTCGTGGTCAATACGGGTGCTGATATAACCGACGACTGCGCCGGCTTCTTCCCAGACGAAGACACCGCCGACTCGTTCGTCTGCGACATCGTCATCAATATGGCGCAACTTTCGAAATTGCCAATCATGTCCGCCAATCTGGCCGAAGCGCTCTTCTATATTGCGGTCAATAGATACGCCGTCGAAACAAATGGCGGTGATGCGTTTGAGCGCGTCTATGTCGTCGGGCTTATAAAGTCGTATCATGGGTGCTAATATGGGGGCTAGCCCCCGTTCCGGCAAGCGGCGGCGGTCCTATGGTTTTGCTTGGAATTTTAAGGCCGGCAGGGTGCGTTTTAGCAAGAGAGCATCGGCCAGGAATTTGGCGCCCCAATTGGGCAAGGCATAAGGCACATAGGCTCCCCCGATTGGCGCTGAGGCGGGTACGCCTCCGAATAGGCTTGTATTTTCATTGGTTAAAAATTGACCGGCTTTTACCTGCTCGATAAGGGTCTGGGCAGCGTGGGCGAAATCTGCGGTTTGCGCTGGGGCGAGAGCGTGGAGCTTGAGCAGGAGGATGGCCAGTTGCGCGTTGCCTGGTAGGCAGGAATGTCGGGCGCGGCCGCCCCAATTTTCGTCGAGTGCAGCGGGCAGCCTGGCTGGGGGTGCTTGCAGTTGGGCTTGTTGCGCGGTGAGTAGTTGCTGCAGGTCCGATGAGAGGAGGTCGATTAGCTCGTCTTGCGAGGGCGGGCCTAACGCCAGGCCGCATTCGAGCAGGCCGCGTAGGGTGTAGGCGATGGTGTGCGTGATGGGGACTTGTCCCGGTTCGAGGGCCATGTGCGCGAAGCCGCCTGCGGGCAGGCGCTGGGTTTTGAGCCATTGCAGAAAGTGCTCGGCCGCGGCGCGGTATTTTTTTTCTCCGGTCGCCGCGTGTACCTCCAATAGAGGCCAGGCCACGCGGGTGTGGTAGGCACGTGGGGCGTCAAGGTAGGTGTGGCGGGTCCACTTGCCGTCGGCATCTTGTATGTCGAGCAACCAGTCGGCGGCACGGACCGCTGCTGTCAAGAATCTTTCCTCGGCGGTGGCGCGGTAGAGGGCGGTCCAGCCGAGGATGACCTGTCCGGTATTGAAGACGATGGGATAGTCGTTCAGGCCGATGCCGCCGCGCACCCCGCCTGAGGGCAACTGCACTTCGATTTCCCATTCGCCGAGTGCTATGGCGCGGTCTGTCTGGTCGACGGCCAGCAGAGTCGGGATAATATAGCCGGTCGTCTCCGGATAGGGGGGCATCCAGCCGCGTTTAAAAAAATAACCGGCCGAGACGCCGCCTTCTACCGCGTCTTGGGCGCGACATAGCCAAGAGACGGCGGCTGCGAGATGCTCGTCGTCGCTAAAGGTCGAAGGCTGGGTCTCTTGCCGGTCGCGCCAGAGCACGGACCAGTGGTGGGGGCGGCTGGCAAGCCGCAGATTTTCATAGAGGGCGATAAGATGTTGGTTCAATTTTGTAGCCGCGGGCGAGTTGGTCAGGATTCGCTTCGCTATATATTATAACTGATGTTTCATTTTGCGCACGAGAGGCGAAGGAAGGTGGGATGATCAAGCGGATCTTACGTCGCATACTACCAGCTGGGGTATATGGCGTGGGCAAGGCGAGGCTCAAGCATTTTCGCGTTCGTCGCCAGTTGCTCAAACCCAAGATCGGAGAGGATGCCATGCGTCGTATTCTCGCCGATGATTTGCGACTTGTTCGCGGCGATATCGTATTTGTACACAGTTCGGTTGATGCGCTCAACCTTGACTTTCCCTTCTTTAAATTGCTCGGTATGTTGCGCGAAGTTGTCGGAGCAGAAGGAACCCTGCTTTTTCCCGCGAGCCAATTGACCGAGCGCCCCGAAACTTGGTTGGCCGGTGGGCAGGTCTTCGATCTCAAGCGCAGCCCGACGTCAATGGGTTTATTGGCCGAGTGGGCCAGACGCCAACGTGGCAGCGAGCGCAGTATGCACCCGACGCACTCGGTTGTCGCGCAGGGGCCGCTGGCGGTCGAATTGCTCGGCGAGCACCACCGGAGCCCATCGCCTTGCGGGGTGCATAGCCCTTATTATAAGATGGTTGAGAGGGGGGGAGTTGTAGTGGGTTTAGGTGTCGACGCAGATGTGCTGACCATGGTGCATTGCATCGAAGATGTGCTCGGCGGACGCTTTCCGGTTCAGACGCGGCGTCCCGAGTTATATTCTGCTCGGGTATTGGATATGGAGGGGCACGAGTCCGTAGTCAAAGCGGCCATCGGCCACCCGCGCATGCGCTTTCGCCGTATGTTGGATTTTATGGAGCGCCATATCGACGGACGAGTTTGTCGGAGACTGCGCGTCGAGGGCGTACCATTTTACCGGGTAGAAGCTAGACCTCTATACGAAAGGATGATGACCCTGGCCCAGCGGGGGGTGACGATATATTGGCGCAGCATCCATCGGCACAGTCCCTTTGAAACCATCTTGAGCTATATGGCGGACAAATTGGAGGCGAGATAGAATTATGCAAAGGCGCGAGAAGGTCGCGGCGCTTGTAGGGGCGGTAATAGACGAACTGAATTTGCAACGCGGTCTCGGTGAAGCGCTAAGCAAGGCCGCGGATGCCCCGCTTTTTACCCAGGGTGGCCCGCTTGATTCGCTGGGCTTGGTCAATCTAATCGCGGATCTGGAAGGTCGGGTGGAGGCTGAATTCGGCGCATGGGTCAACCTGGCCGATGAAACCTTGTTTACAGGCGCAGGCAGCCCCTTCCAGAGCGTCGGCCGCTTGGTCGATTATATAGACGGAATCCTATGAGCGATGACGCTTGTCTGCTCTTGGCCGATTTTAACAGCGGTAACCTCGCGGCCTATTTGCGCAATGACCAAGCTGCACCGCTCTTTGAGGTGGTCGAGGCCCCTTATGATCAGGTGATGCCAATTCTTGCCGATGCTGGGCACGCGAGTTGGGCTGCGGGCGCGCAAATCGCGGTAGTGTGGACCCGGCCCGAGGCGGTGAGCCCGACCTTTGCTGGAATCCTGCGCGGTGATGTCGCCGATCTCGGCCGCTTGGCGGCAGAAGTCGACCGCTATACCGAATTGCTCGTCGAAGCTGGTCTCAGGGTGCAATTGATGCTGGTGCCGACTTGGGTCGTGCCGACCTATCGCCGGGGTCTGGGCATGTCCGATCTCAGACCCGGCGGTGTCGCGCATGCCCTGATGACGATGAATGGGCGCCTTGTCGCGGCATTGGGCGGTGATCCGCGTGCCTATGTGCTCGATGCGCAGAAGTGGTGCGAGAGGGCGGGCGCCAAAGCCTTTGACCCCAAGCTTTGGTATTTGGGCAAGATCCCCTTTGGTCACGAGGTGTTCAAGGCGGCGATTCCGGATATAAAGGCCGCGCTGAGGGGCGTGAATGGCCGCGCGAAGAAGTTGCTGGTCGTCGATCTCGACGATACGCTGTGGGGTGGAATCGTCGGCGAGGTAGGGGTGGAGGGTTTGGTATTGGGGGGACACGACCGGGTGGGCGAGGCCTTTCTCGATTTTCAACGGGCGTTGAAGGCGCTGGTGCGCCGCGGGGTACTCTTGGGCATTGTGAGTAAGAATGAGGAGCAGGTGGCGCTGTCGGCGATCAATAGCCACCCGGAGATGGTATTGGGGCGAGCGGATTTTGCCGGCTGGAGGATCGATTGGACTGATAAGGCGCATCATATCGCCAGCTTGGCTGCCGAACTCAATCTGGGGCTGCAGGATGTCGTTTTTATCGACGACAACCCCGCTGAACGCGCCCGTGTGCGTGAAGCTCTGCCCGAAGTTTTGGTCCCAGATTGGCCGGCCGACCCATCGCACTATGCCGCGACCCTAGAGCAGATGGTCTGCTTCGATGCGCCGGACCGGACCTGGGAAGACGGCGCGCGCAATCAGATGTATGCCGAGGAAAAACAAAGGCGCACCGATCGGGAGGCTGTGGGGGCACTTGATGAATGGTTGCATACCCTGGCGTTGCAGGTTTCGGCCGAACGGGTGAATAGGACCAATGTGCGGCGGACGATCCAGCTATTGAACAAGACCAATCAGATGAACCTCAGTACCCGGCGTTTGAGTGAGGCCGAGTTGGTCGAATGGGTAGGGCAGGAAGGGCGGGAGGCGTGGGTTTATCGCGTTGAGGATCGCTTTGGCGATTCGGGTTTGACGGGCATCCTCAGTTTACAGGCCGTCAGCGGTGGCGGTCGGGTGGTAGACTTTGTGCTCAGTTGCCGGGTTATGGGACGCGGTGTGGAGGAAACGCTGCTTCATCATGCGGTTGCGCGTGCACGGGTTTTGGGTTGGGAAGAATTACTCGTTGAGTATTTGCCGACAGAAAAGAACAAACCCTGCCTCGATTTGATGAGCCGAACGCTGCGGCCACTAAAGGGAGATTTGCAGCTCTTTCACTGGCCGATCGCATCTGAATTCCCGCTGCTCGGCCACGTCGAGTTTCGCTCGTGAAAACCATCGCCCATTGCATCTCCCCCTACTTGCAGACCGCCGGCCCTTGGGTCTACGAGCAAATTTGCCGGCTCGAGCGCTTTCGCCCTGTTGTTTTGACCCAGGGCGCTTGTAATCTTGAACACTATCCGGTTGAGCCGCTGTACTCGGCTGAAAACTTTCCGCCGTTAAAAAAAATCTGCAATAGGATCTGGCGTAAAACGACGAATAACTATCCTTTCTATAAAAGTATTTTACAGCGCGAGAACGCGGCGTTGATCCATGCGCATTTCGGCTATGAGGCGTGCCGGCTGTTGGCTAGCAAAAAGGCGAGCGGCTTGCCGCTATTGACGACCTTCTACGGGGCGGATGCGACGGAGTATCCACGCTATCCCAAGTGGCGTGAACGCTATCGGCAGCTCTTTGCTGTCGGGGATCTTTTCCTCGCCGAAGGTGGGGCGATGGCGCAGAAGCTAGTCGATCTCGGTTGTCCGCAAGACAAGGTGCGCGTGTGGCGGCTGGGGGTAGATGTCGAACGGATCGAATGTGTCGAGCGCTCGCCGGGCGAGCAAGTGCGCTTTCTCATCTGTGCGGGCTTCAAAGAGAAAAAGGGCATTCCCTACGCACTTAAAGCCCTTGCTACTGCCCAGGCTGACCGGCCCTTTCCCTATGCGCTGACCCTCGTCGGCGATGGGGAGGACCGACCGCAGATCGAAGTGCTGGTTGACGAGTTGGGTTTGCGCCCGTGTACTATTTTCAAAGGCATGATGCCCTATGAGCAAGTGCTGGCGGAATTACCCCGACATGATATCCTATTGCAGACCAGCGTTACCGCGCAAAACGGCGACGGCGAGGGCGGCGCCCCGGTGATCCTGCTCGACGCGCAAGCTTCGGGAATGCCGGTGTTGGCTACAACACACGGGGATATTCCGGAGTATGTGCGCGACGGCGAAAGCGGCTATTTGGCCCAGGAGCGAGATGTGGGGGGGCTGGCCGAACGCATGTTGCTCTTGGTAAGTGAGTCGGAGCGTTGGGCTGAAATGGGGAAGGTGGGGCGGTCTCATGTTGAGGACCGGTATGGCGCTAAGCGGCAGATTGAAGAGTTGGAACAGATCTACGACGGGTTGCTTTGAACTCCCCGCTTTCGATGATATTCTTGGGTCCAACCTAGGTCGGGGTCTGCGGCGAAAAAGGTTTTTTCGACGGGTAGGCGACCAGAGTCCCCGACCTGTATTGGGGCGAGAATTACCGAGTAGAGGGCTGTTGAGAGGATTAAGCCGTTGTAGGTGACGGCTGCGAAACATAGAGCGCTAAGGCAAAATTTGATGGAGGGCATTGGGAAGGGGGCGGTATTTTATTCCTCCTCCTCCTCCTCCTCCTCCTCCTCGATCCAGTAGCGTTGGTATTCTTCGAAATAGGCCAAGGTCTCGAAATCCTCCATGCGGTCTAGAAAGAGCACGCCGTCGAGGTGGTCCATCTCGTGTTGTAGAACGCGGGCGAAAAAACCTTCGGCCGCGAATTCGACCTGCTGCCCTTCACCGTTGAGCCCGTTGACGTCCACCGCCGCTGAGCGGGGGACGACACCGCGGATTTCGGGGATGCTCAGGCACCCCTCCCACCCATCCACTCGTTCGTCCGACATTGCAGTGAATTCCGGGTTAAATAGTACGGTTAGCGGAATAGCTTCTTCTTCTGGATCCACATCCGGCATCCCCAAGACGATCAGTCGCAGGGGTTGGTAGACTTGGGGCGCCGCCAGCCCAATACCTTCGTAGTCGACCATCGTTTCGACCATATCAGCGACTAAGCGCTGTAATGGCGGGCTTGTTATTTCTTCGGGCGGTATGTCCCTTGCGCGTTGCCGCAACACGGGGTGTCCCATGCGCGATACTTTGAGAATGGCCATGGCTTTTTCTCTTTTCGGGTAGAAAAGAGAAAAAGGGCTGTCCGCGAGGATCTGTCAATCGCTGGGTTTTATTTGAGGTATTTTTTCAATGTTCGCGCGCGTTTGGCTTTGAGGTGTCTAAGCACCTTATTGCGGGCCTTGGCCGAGAATTGGCGCAGCAGGAAGATCGCGCTCTGATCGTCGAGTGCGGCGACTTCCAGGGCGATTTCTTTGGCGGGCAGGGCGACCAGCGATTGCGCCAGCGCTTTCAGCATGGCGTCGCGGTCTTTCTTTAAGGCTTTTAGTTCGCGTCCTAACTCTTGTTTAAGCGTGCCGAGTTGATTCATGGCGGCCTGATTGGGCGCAAGGTCGGCCGGTAGGTTCACGGCGGATGCCGCAGGTTGTTCCGCAGGGGGGGAGGAGGATAGTGTTTCGCTTGCCAGCGTCGGTGCCGGCGCCGGCCGTTTCGGGGTTGCGGGGTTGGTAGAGGTGGTTGATTGCGACCGACGTGCCGCACGCTTTTTGCGAGTGCTTGGGCGGCGTTTTTCTGTGCGGGTCTCCACAGGTGTTTCTTGTTGGATGCGGCTTTGAGCCACTCGGCGGCGGGTAGGGCGTTTAGCGTCGGTGTCTACCGCCGCCAGCATAATGGCCAGAATTATCCCGAAGGAGAGGGTCATGCCTACGAAGATCAACAGGAGCGATTTGGGGTTCATGGCAAAATTTGCTGCTGTTGTGGGCACGTTTGGTGACTCCACCTCTGATATTTAATACGCGGTGAAGTAGGTCAAATAGTGTAAAGACAGATATATAAGTCTCTTTGTCTACTCTTTTGCTATAAAGATAAGCAAAGAATAGGCCAATTATTGGGTGAGCGAGCGGCAGCAGCGGAAGCCGACTAGGTCGAGGCGGTATTCAGGCCCCATATGATAGCCATAGCGGGTGTCGGGTCGGGCGAAGTTGACACTTTGAAAATAGGATCCGCCCCGTACTACTCGCCAAAGGTCGGGTTGTGAATACCAGGAGGCCGTCCACTCCCAGGCATTGCCGATCATATCGTGGACTCCATAGCTGTTAGTACAGCGCTCATAGTCCCCGCTCGGGGCTAAACCTGGGCCGCGTTGCCATGCTCCATCAACTTCGATGGGTGTATTGCAGCGTCCCGATTCGAATTGATCCCCATAGGAATACTTGAAATTCTGCGGACCAGTGCAGGCTTTTTGCCACTCTTGTTCGGTGCAGAGCCTTTTGCCTTCGGCTGCACAAAGCGATTCGGCCTGGCGCCAGGTTACGTCGACTTTGGGCAATAGGCCGCGCTGATTGGGATACTCATACCTATCTATATAGAAAGCCCCTTCGATCAGCACCATGTTTTCTTCTTCGGCTAAGAGTAGTGCAGGTAGTGCTAATAGGCCACATAAAATTAGAAATCTATTCATTGCTCATTCCAAAAATTGAATCGCGCGCAAGCGCTCGGTTTGCTAAAACCTCGTTGCAAGTCTCGCTCCAGGCCATATGTGTGGATTGGCTGGAGATTGTGCGCTTGCAGGGGGATATGGTTTCGATATTCAAGGCTCATTGTCGCTACCCCACGTTTGTTGGGTAGCGACAATGGGCATAAGACGCGGAAAGTAACGCATTAGTTCTCCTACAGAAGAGACGCTTAAGGTTGCGAAATATACGAAAATCAATGTCGATCAACCAACATGGTTTGGCGCTAAAAGTCCATGGAAAATATTTCCGACCTCGATTCATTGGTGCTCGGGCGGTAATATCTACTTAAAGCTATGTAAAACAGGGGTATAGAATGGAGCAAGTTAAGGGCTGATTTATGTGGCACAGAGCTTGCTTTCCTATGGGATGTGAAACGGCATTCTACCAGTCATAATAACGAGAGACCATGATTGAAGGACTATTTATCTCAGCATCGGGCATGTTGCCAAAGGCTACGCAACAAGAGTCGATTGCAAATAATCTTGCAAATTCCGAAGTACCTGGTTTTAAAAAGGATAACCTCTTTATGCGCGAAGTGCGCGAGGCGATGAAAAGGCAATCTGGCGACTATCCAGACTGGCGCATCAATCGCTTTGAAGGGGTCTGGACGGACCATGAACAAGCCGAGTTGCGCAAAACAGGTGATGTATTCGATATGGCTTTAAGTGGCAAAGGTTTCTTTGCGCTTCAAACGCCTACTGGTGTGCAATATACCCGCAATGGCAATTTTTCCAAAAATGACCAGGGCATGTTTGTCAATCCGCTGGGGTATCAAGTCCTCGATGAGGGCGGGGCGCCGATCGTTATACCTGAAAATATAATAGCGCCGATCATCGATGGGGCAGGGGTTGTGCGAGTGCGCAACGAAACCACTGGGGAGGATACTGAAATCGCTACGGTGCAAATAGTTGATTTTCCAGAGCTCTATGATAAAAATTCTATGGCGCAGACGCCCTATCAGAATCCGCTAAGAAAGTCCAAGGATGGGCTCTTTATTCCTCACCCCGCGACCCCACAGGTACCGGCTGATGAGGTGGAGATTGTACAGGGATTTTTAGAAGAGTCGAATGTTGAACCGGTAATGGAAATGGTCAAAATGATCGATACTTTCCGCTCCTATGAGGCGGAACAACGAGCTATTCAGGTCCAAGACAGCACTTTGGAGCGGGCCGTCAACGACCTCGGTCGCGTCAGTTAATAGATAAAGGGAGATATAAAATGAGTCGGGCACTGTATACCGCGGCGACAGGGATGATCGCTCAGCAGATGAACGTCGATAATATCGCCAATAACTTGGCGAATGTGAATACGACGGGTTACAAGAAGAGCAAAATGGAATTTCAGGATTTGCTCTACCAACAATTGCGCCTTGCCGGTGCGACACAAGCCGAGGGCGCCCAGGTGCCAGTGGAATTGCAAATCGGTTATGGCACGAAAGCTGTGGCGACACAGCGAATCTTTTCGCAGGGCACCATCACGCCGACGGGTAATCCGCTTGACGTTTCGATCGACGGCAATGGCTTTTTACAGGTGACCTTGCCTGACGGTTCGACATCCTTTACCCGTGACGGGGCATTGAAGATGTCTTCCGACGGCACCATCGTCACCTCTGACGGTTATGCGCTCGAACCGCAAATCACCGTGCCGCAGGATGCTACGGATATCAATATCTCTTCCAATGGCGAAGTGTCCGTCAAGCTGCCCGGTACTGCGGACTTTCAGACGGTGGGGCAGTTGGAACTGGCTCGATTCATCAATCCGGCTGGTCTTAAGAGCGTTGGGCGGAACCTGATGCTCGAGACGCAAGCCTCGGGTGCGGCGATTATCGGTGCGCCGGACGGAGAAGGATTCGGCAAGCTGTCACAGCGCTTTTTGGAACTGTCGAATGTGGAAGTGGTCGACGAGATGGTGAGCATGATCGTCGCCCAGCGGGCCTATGAGATCAATTCTAAGGCGATTCAGACTTCCGAGGAAATGCTCTCGAACGCCAACAACATGAAGCGATAGGGCTGAAGCGATGAAAAAGGCGATTTGGATTTTTATCATATTGAGCTTTTGCGGCGGTCCAGTCTTGGCGCAAAGCAAGGTCTCTGCTGCCGATATCACCAAGGCCGTCAAGGTGTTCGTGCAACAAGAACTTGAGGGTAGCCTCGAAGGCGAAATGCGTATTGAGGTCAATACCCGTTGGCAAGGGGTAGTGGAACTGGAGTCGGCCGGTGAGTCGCAGATCCGGGTGCGTCGCGCTTCGTCGCGGCCGCTGCGTGGACCGACGGTCTTGCGAGTGGGCATCGACGTTGACGGGCAGACGCTGAAGACGATGAGTGTGACCGCCGATATCCGTTATCTGCGACCGGTGCTGGTCGCCCGCTATATGTTGGGCCGGGGCGAGGCGCTGGAAGAATCGATGGTTGAAATGGTGGAACGCGATATCACCACCTTACGCAACGGTTATTTCACCGAACCCGCCCTGTTGCAGGATATGCAGACGCGCAGAAGTTTGGCAGCGGGGGCCGTCTTGACCCGCAACCACGTTGCGGCCATTCCGGTAGTGAAACGCGGTACGGCGGTCGAACTCGTC
>DQLG01000610.1 GCA_015660315.1 Candidatus Latescibacterota bacterium | reverse complement strand
CCAGTGATCCGTCGTTGATTCTCAGCATGGCGTAGCTCACCGGTAGTTTGAAACGACGGGGTCCAATGCTTCCCGGGTTGAGGTGCAGCACGTTGCCTTTATAGTCGATTTCAGGTTGGTGGGAATGGCCGTATATGACCGCGGCGAATCCAGCAGCTCGAGGGTCGAGATCAAGGGTGTCGATGTCATGTAGTACATACAACTGGTGCCCGGCGAGGTCTACGACGGTGTTGCAGGGGAGGGAAGCGGCCCATGCTCTGGTGTCGACATTACCCCGGACGATACTGGTCGGCGCGATGCCATTCAACTCGTCGAGGATCTCCATCTTGCCCAGGTCGCCGGCGTGGATGATATGGTCAACGTCCTTGATTGCGTTGGGTATCTCGGGGCGAAGCAGCCCGTGGGTATCGGAAAGAACGGCTATTGTGATCATGGTTCTACCGGCTTATGACCAGGCAGCTCTTCCAATCGATCCGCATGCTGCTGTAGGTGTACCGGATTCACTCTCGCGTAGCGCTTGGCCATCGCCGAACTCTTCCAGCCACCTAAAGCCATAATGTGTTCCATCGGCACGCCCTGGTCCATTAGGCGGGTGGCGTAGGTGTGGCGGAACTGGTGAGGGTGGATATGGTCGGCGCCGATCTTCTTGGCGGCTGAAATCAGGGACTTCTTGATGTCGATAGGGGGTATGACGACGGCACTTGGACTGCTGTCGTCGGGCCATATAATCGCCTTGCGCGATGGTCCACTCTGGCTTTGTAGCCATTGATGGCCGGTGCGCAGGCTGTCAAATAGGGCGGCTAAGCGGGGGGGCATCGGCACGACCCTGAACTGCTTGGACTTGCTCTTATAAATGTTTAGGCGCCGTCCGGCGGTATCGACATCTTGCCACCGGATGCGGTGCAGCTCGCTCATGCGGAGGCCGGTGTCGACCAATATACAGACCATATAGCGGGCGTATTCGGGGAGGACCTCGAGCAGGGCGGCGACGACGTCGGCGGCGAGTGGCTCGGGTATATTTTCGTCCTCTTTGGTGGCCTTAAGGGGTAGGGCGGGGTTTTCAGCGAGGTAGTTGAGGCCATGCGCCTTTTTAAAGGTTAGAACTGTCTTCCTCCTACGGCCTACGCTGTTTCTCAAGCCATTCCCATAAAGCTGGGTCTGCATACGCCTTCTTCCACGCATCAACATGTCCAGCTTCTGGGTAGACGGTAAAGTGCACGTTGGATCCTACCGAATAAAGCGCATTCACCATCTTGGTTGATTCGGAAAGTAAAACCGCTTCGTCTTTAGCTCCATGAAATGCCCATGTGGGGATGTCTTTAATACGGGACGCCAAGTCTGGACTCCCACCGCCACAAATTGGCACTATGGCGGCCAGACGATCGGGTACAGCAGCGGCCAAGTTCCACGTGCCGTATTCCCCCATACTCAAGCCTGTCACATAGATGCGGTCTTCATCAACCTGATAGCGCTCAACGAGGTCATCTAACATTGCAACTAACACATCCTCGCTCCACCATTGATCTGGTGGACACTGCGGAGAAACAACTATAAACGGGAAGGTGTGGCCATCCGCAATCATTCTTGGAGGACCCCATGCGGCGACTGAGTCTAAGTCTGTTCCGCGCTCTCCAGAGCCGTGTAAGAATAGAAGTAGAGGCCACTTTTCGTCCATATCCTGGTAGCCCTCTGGGAGGTAAATCAAATAGTTTGATTGGACGGTCTTCGCAATAACCCGCAGCATCTCAGCAGATGTCTGATTGGGAGTAACGCCATAGCTTGGGGAACATAGAATACAAGTGCCTGCCAGAATTACAGAAAGATACAACCTCAGTTTTGTCAAACGTACCTCCAATACATTGCGGGTGTGGTGAGTTAAAGGATTAACTGTACATTTTTTTGGGCTATTCAAATATGGGGCGCTATATATATTTACTCAACCACACGAAAAAAACCCCGACATGGCTCGTCATTGCATACATCCTCCCAATCCCCGTCATTATCCCCGTCATTACTCCCGTACACCCCGCAGCCTGACGGACAATTTTTCACGGACAATTCATTTAATTTGTCGTCTGCGTGTATACAATGTTTAAAATAATCCTCATTACACGTTAGGATCCGCAATTTCCGATATTCTAACATTTCCCATAACTTGTAACGATTGCTATCCTGGTTTATATAAAGGTCCACGCTTTGATCGCCGCGCCCTACATAGAATGACTGAATTTTCTTGGTCCATGCTTCCTCAAGCTCGTCATAATGAACGGCCTCGTTTTCCAACTCTTCTTCCAAGCGTCTCACAAGGATTTTAAAACAATTTTTCTTATCGCCTTTGGTGGTCGGCCCCCAGAAAATGTCACTGCAATCGTCGTAATCATCTACGGGCTCGATCCTCCACCGTACCTCGTCCTCGTCTATGATAACAAATGATTCCGTCCCTCTATAGTCGGGTATCACTACCTCTTCCCTATTAGAAGCCTCCGTGCATTTCCACTTGTCGTTTTTGGTGATGGCATCGGGAATTCCTCCATCATCATTTGTGTCAAAGTCAACAACCCCTCCGCCGCCGTTTTCGACTCCGACTCCATTAAGCAACAATTCCGCTATTCCCACTCCATCGCATGGCCTCACCCCATTTGCCTCTCTTTCCTCCCATTCCTCAATTCGCGGCAGCTGTTCGTCCCGTCGGCCATCCCTTTTGTCCCATGCGGCTTGAAGATCGGAGACCCGTGTATCGGCAAGGTTCTTGAAACATTTCATCATAGCTTTTTTCTTATTGTTGCTGGTCCACGGCATATCGTTACATTCATCAAATTCTACACTATCCTCAGCAAAAACTGGAGCCTGCGTGCTGGACACAGGTAATGTCAGTGCAGCGATGAGTAAAACGAGTTTGAGACGGTTCATGGTTGCTCCTATAACGCGTGGTTTTAACGCGATGTCGTCCGAAAATCTATTCGGTTAAGTTAACTTAGCATGCTTTGTCGGGCAAAAACGTGACGGGGGTCACGTGGCCGATGTTTTCTGTCCGCGCACAGTGGTCTGCCAGGCGCTGGCCATCGCGGCCCTGAGCGGCAATAGGACGGCGGCCCGAGAGTGATGGTGGCGTGGTAAAGCAAAGCCCCCGTCGCATCCAAGCGGCAGGGGCGGGCGTCAGGCGGTGTCTACGGCGCTCTCAGCGGCAGCAGCGCAGGGGGCGGGCGGCCGATATAGACGGGTTCGCCGACAGCAGCGGCGGGTGGCGGTCTTGCTGGACATATGATTTCCGGCTAAACTATGCCTTGTCATGAGCAGAGCAAACGTCGCACAGCATAACGGCACGCGCACCGATTCTTTTATTCGAGATCCGCTCGCGCCTGTAGTCGCCCGAGTAGGCCGCTTCCCCTGGGCTTCGTACGGTATTTTATTGCTGTTACTTTCCTGGCTTTATTTTGCCGAACTGCGCTTTTTTCTCATTGGTGTACACGACGGACAGACCTTCGCCGACAACGAGGCGATCAGTCGGGATTGGGCTTATTTTTTGTCGCTGAACAAGGACTAACCCTCTGTATT
>DQLG01000215.1 GCA_015660315.1 Candidatus Latescibacterota bacterium | reverse complement strand
TGGGCGGTTTTTCCCGCCGCGAAGATCTCCAGATAGGGCCCGGCCTCTTCACCGACGCTGGCCAGCAGGTCCGTGGCGACCTCGATCCGCGCGCCGGCGCATCTTTTTTGCTATCGCTGCAGGCTAGCAGCAGTAGCACGGTGCAGGGTATAAGTAGACTGAGCATCGGCATAGGATACAATAAAAGCTCCATCCGACCAAGGTGTCGTCTTTTATTCGCGATTCGACATGGACAATGCGTTATATTATGCAATTATTAATGGGCGTTTTTTGTGGTGGGAAACCATTAGTGGAAAAATGAGTTATATAAAGTGAACCTCAAGGTAGGAAGAATGGTGGCCATGATGCGAACGAAAGAGGAAATCACCCGGACGATCAGGGCGCAGTTTGTAAATGTGCGGGAGCGTGGCCGGATTTTGGCCCTAGGGCTCAAGGCCCGGGCCGATATCGCCGGCACTCGCCGTCGGCTGCGCTCGACCTTTGCCGACTTGGGCGAAACCGTTTACGCCAAGCTCGATGCGGGCGAGGCGGTGGACCTGGCGGAGAACCTGGGTGAGTTCAAACTGCGGATCGAAGGACTCAAAGCTGAGTTGCGCCAGCGCGAAGAGGCGTTGAAGGTGATTCTGGACGGAGAAGCGGAGGAAGAGGAAGCAGCGGAATAAAGGCTGGATTGAGGCAAGATTGATGGGGCGCGAACCGAAGGATCTGCGCCCTTTTTTTGTTCTTGCTGCGCTTAGCGCTGCGGGGCATTGGCGATAATAGTGCGGAGTTGCGCGGGCTCGAACGGTTTGTCGATAAAGCTATTGAAATCGTAGGCCCACAGATCGCCGCTCGACACGCGCCGCAACTCACTGCCGACTAGGATATGGATTTCGCTGGCGGTTTGTGGGATGGTGCAGAGGCCTTGCCCGGTTTGCTGCGGGTCGCTGCTCGGCGATGCTGAGTATAGAGTGAATCTGGTTCGGCGATCATCGTTTGAAGAGGAGCAATTTGCCGATAACTTGGATCGCATATCTCAGCATATCACTGGGAGAGCACTTCATCTGGATATTAGCCCATATTAAGTAAATTACTTAATGCGATATGTTTCTTTTCAAGTACAAAAAGATAGCATGGAAGTACAACAAATATTTATCCCAGTAATTCGCGCAATTTTTCGATGATCCCGTTGACGTTGAGCCGTCCTACACGACGATGCCGGTGCAGCGTCAGACTTTGATTTCGGGCTCGATAAACGCATCAGAGCTAAGGCATCGTCTCCGTTCATCACGGGCATGGTCATATCAAGCAGGACCAGGTCGGTCTGGTCGTAATTGTTCATAAATATTTTGAGGCTTCATCCCCATCGACCGCATCCCTTACGGTATATCCGGCGTCCTCCAATTCGAGGCGTGCGGCGTAGTTGACGAGCAGTTGGTCTTCGGCGATCAGAATGGTGTGAGAAGAGGTGGAGATCGGGGCGGTTGACCCTCCTTGTTATCCATTGGAATATAGCGCCAGCGGTTTGAACCAAAGGATTGTGGGGTGGGCTGGTGCACACAAATAAAAAAGGCCCTCTCAAGAGGGCCTTTTTTATTGGACATTCACGGCGAAATGTACAAAAAAATGGCGCTCCCACGGAGAATTGAACTCCGGTTACAGGGTTGAAAACCCTGGGTCCTAACCTCTAGACGATGGGAGCACACAACATCGAGAATTTAATCTCAATGTAGGGAGAAATATAGGAGTCGCCCCGAATATTGGCAAGCCCTGGACTGCGCATAATAAAATGGGTGGGGGGGGTGTATTTTAATGCTTGGCCTGCTTGTGGGAGAATGAATTCCGTCGTAGATGTTCGTTCTATTTGTCGTAGTTAAGTCGTTGTTCAACGGCAGGTTGTGTGGTATCGGTGCTTTCGCTTGTCGACGTCAAATAAATGCTTCAAGATCGGGTGTCTGGCGGTGGAAGTCGGTGGCCTGTTCGAAGGCACGGGCCAGGCGCAGGAGGCGCGCCTCGTCGTGCGGGTGGCCGATCAGTTGCAGGCCTATCGGCAGCCCGTCGTGGGTAAAGCCGCAGGGTAGCGAGACGGCGCACAGGTCGAGGGCGTTGACGGCGATGGTATTGCGCAGACAAAGGGCGTTGACGGGGAAGTAGACGCCATCCCTGTCGATCTCTGCTAACACTGGCGCGGCAAAGGGGGTGGTCGGGGTGATGAGGAAGTCGACATTTTCGAGCGCGGTGAGTGCTTTGCGGCGCAGCGCGGTGCGGCTGTCGATCTGCTGCAGGAAGTCGGTAGCCAAAGTGTCGCGCCCGTCGAGCATGCGTTCGGAGACGATGGGGTCGAAACGGTCGAGGCGGTTTTCGAGATTTTCGCGGTGGTAGCGATAAGCTTCGACGGCGGTGGTATTCGCGCCGCCGCGCCAGGCGACCAGATCGTCGAGTACTTCGAGGGATATTTCGTCGACGTGTACGTTGAGTCCGGCGAAAACCTGGGCCGAGGCCCGCACCGCCGCTTCGACCTCGGTATCGACGTCGACCCAGAAATATTCGCGCGGAAAGCAAAGCCGGATACCGGCGACCTCGCCTTCGAATTCATCCATAATCGAATGACAGACTTGGCCGTAGGTTTCTGGTGCCGCTGGATCGGGCCCGACCATCGCCTGGTACAACAAGGCGCAGTCTTCGGCCGTGCGGCACAGAGGGCCGATGCTGTCGAGGGTCGGATCGAGCGGTAGTATGCCGGTGTTGGGCAGCAGGCCGAAAGTCGGTTTGAGGCCGACGAGGCCGCAGAAAGAGGAGGGGATGCGGACCGAGCCGCCGGTGTCCGAGCCGAGGGCGGCGGGCGCGAGGCCCGCCGCAACGGCGACGCCCGAGCCGGAGGAGGAGCCGCCCGGCAGGCGGTGGGTATCGGGGTCCCAGGGATTGACCGGGGTGCCGAAGTGGTGGTTGACGCCGGTGCCGCCAAAGGCGAATTCGACCATATGGGTTTTGCCCAGCAGTACCGCGCCGGCGGCGAAGAGGCGTCTTGCTACGGTCGCGTCGGTGGTGGCGGGCTGGTCGCCGAGCAGGATAGAGCCACCGGTGGTGGGCAGGCCGGCGACGTCGACGAGATCCTTGAAGGCCAATGGGATGCCGTGCAGGGGGCCGAGATAGGTGCCGCTGGCGATTTGCGCTTCGGCGGCGCGGGCTTGCGCGCGGGCGCGTTCAGTTGTGGGGGCGATATAGGCGTTGAGGGCGGAGTCATACTGTTCGATGCGCTCCAGGTAGAGGTCAGTTAGCTCTACGGGGGAGAGTTCGCGGCGGCGGATTAGGGTGGCGA
>DQLG01000033.1 GCA_015660315.1 Candidatus Latescibacterota bacterium | reverse complement strand
TGCCTTTTACAATTTTTGTGCTGACGGCCTTTTTTCGCACAATTCCCACGACGATTATGGAAGCCGGGATCATGGACGGCTGCTCGCATTTCAAGCTCTATTGGAGTGTAATGCTGCCGCTGGCAAAACCGGGTATCGTCACGGTAGGTATCTTTACTTTTATTTCCATCTGGAACGAATATATCCTGGCGTTGATCCTGCTTTCTTCGTCGCATTTGCGCACGTTGCCGCTGGGGATCGCGGTATTGCAGTTCGTGCAATTCTACGAAGTGGACTTCGGCACGCTCTTTGCCGGGCTGGTGATCGTGATGTTGCCGACGCTGCTTTGTTATGTCATTTTGCAGAATCAGATAACTAAGGGAATTACGGTGGGGGCGGTGAAGGGCTGACAGCTAGCGTTATGAGTGAACGGTCTGGTCGAGGGGAGGCACCTTCGCTCATGTCGCTGAAACTCTTAGAGTTCGCGGTCTTTGGCAGCTCGGATCGCAATCCTGCGACCCTCCAAGGGACAACAGCCGCTACGGTGCTTCCTCTCGACCAGACCTTGGAAACTTCAGCGGTTTCTGCTATAACCCATAAATATTAGAGTTGCTACGGACGTCTCTTAGCTGGTGGGGCTTGCTGTCGCGATCAGCGAATGAACCCCGCAAATAATCAAGAAACTAATCCGCAAAGGAGCGTTAGGTGAAAATTATCGATGTGCAGACCATTCGTTTTAAAGTCATGTCCAATACCGTGCGCGATACCGATGGCCACGGCCACCCCGGCCCCGAGCGCGAATCGTCGCAGACCCTGCTCAAGATCATCACTGATGAAGACGTCTGCGGTTATTGGTTCGGTGCTAATGCGGGTATTATTGAGAGCGTGGTTAAACCCGCGATCATTGGTGAAGATCCCTACGATCGCGAGAAAATTTGGCGAGACCTCAACCACCGTCAGCGGCTCAATATGGGCACGATGTCGGATAAGGTGCTAATGTCGGTCGATCTAGCGCTGTGGGATTTGGCCGGGCGCGCGGTGGGTTTGCCGGTCTATAAATTGTTGGGCGGTTATCGCGACAAGGTGCCGGCCTATGCCTCGACGATGTGCGGCGACGATTTGGAGGGCGGGTTGGCGACACCGGAGGATTATGCCAAATATGCAGCGTGGTGCATGCAGCGCGGCTATCCGGCCTTTAAGCTGCACACCTGGCAGCCCCCCTATGAGGGTGCACCTAGTCCGAAGCGCGATATTGAGGCCTGCGCGGCGGTGCGCGAGGCGGTCGGGCCCGATGTGCCATTGATGCTCGACCCCTACCATTATTACGACCGAGAATCGGCGCTGTATTTGGCCAAAGAACTGGAGAAGCTTGATTACTATTGGATGGAAGAGCCTATGGACGAGCATAGTATGTCGTCGTATGTCTGGCTCTGCGAACAGACGAGTTTGCCGATCTGCGGCCCGGAGACCTGCGAGGGAAAGATGTATGTGCGCGCTGAGTGGATCAAGGCCGGCGCTTGCGATATCAGTCGTTGCGGCGTCGGCGATGTCGGCGGTCTGACGCCGCTGATGAAGACGATTCACTTATGCGAGTCGTTCGGGATGCGCTGCGAGATCCACGGCGGCGGCCCCGGCAATCTGCACGCACTGTGTGCGATGCACAACGGCGAGTTTTACGAGCGCGGCCTTTCGCACCCCTTTATCGACTTCGACGAACCGGCAGCCTACCTGCACGAGCACGGCGAGCCGATGGACGAGCAGGGTTTTGTGCACGTGCCGCAACGGCCCGGTCTGGGCATGAATATCAATTGGGATTATATCGAAAAGAATACGATCCAATAATCAGAGGGCGCAGAGATGGAAGTCGATCTACAGAAGTTTCGCGATGAAGGCTATCTGATCCTCGAGAATGTCGTGCCGCCGGAAAAGTTGCAGGATTTGCGGCTGACGGTTGAGCTGATGGTCGATCGGGAGAAGGCGCGCTCTGTTGCCGAATGCAAAGACGGCGATCGACGCGGTGGCGATTGGTATCAAAGTGCGCAGCCGCGAATAGGGCTGGATTCGATCACCGCGGAGACGGCCGATATCATCGACTTCTGTCTCGGCGAGACCACGCTCGGTGTCAGCGCGCAACTGCTGCAGGACCCGGAGGCGGCTCTGATACACTGCGGCGCGTTGTGTAGTGGGCTGATCGACTACGGTTATACCGATTGGCACCGCGACGCCAGTTCGGCCGAACAGGCGCCTTTGAGCGGTATGCAGGCAGATCTGATGGCGAACGCGCCGGGTTATGTGCAGTGGAATGTCGCGCTCTACGACGACGACGTATTCTGGATACTGCCGCAAAGCCACAAGCAGCCGAGCACGGAGGTGCAAAGGCGGCAATTGCTGCTCGATCCGCGATCGCCGCTACAGGGCGGGGTCCCTGCGAAATTACGGGCGGGTGACGCGATCGTCTATCCAAATCTGATGATGCATTGGGGTAGTAAATATACCAGCCGTTTCCGTCGGACCATCCACATCGGCTATCGTTCGTTTAATGCCGAAATATTCCCCTATGCGCACCAATTGGATTGCTATCACCAGGACGATTTTATGCGCTATGTTTCGGCTGACGCGCGGGTATGTCTCATGCGTTCGGCTGAACTGTATAATCGAGAGCGCGACCAGATCGAGAGGACCTATCGCGCGATGGTGGCCGGCGATAAAGGCGCCTTCTTGAGCGACCTGGCCCAATTGCACCCCGGCGAGGTCGGCCGCATGGTGAGCGTGGTGCTATTGTGCCGGATCGCCAACAAGGTCGTTAAACTGCACCAGCCCGAGATCGCCAAGCTGTCGGTGGAAGAGCGCCGGCCGCTTATCGACGGATCGCCGCCGGCCTATTATGTCGAGAATATGGCGGCGCGTTTTACCGTGGCGGAGGCGGGCATATTGGCGCAGCGCTTTGCTGTACTGAACAAGCGTTTGCGGGAGGACGAGGATTGGGTCCATCAGCATTATGGCGATCTTTATGCCGAGCTGAAACCCGACGCGGAAAACCCGCCGGATTTTGAGTCGCGGCCTTTGCGCACGTTTAATAGCGAGATGCCCGAGGGTTTTGGTGTAGACGAATTTATCAATAGTTGGAAGGAATGAACATGGATAAGCCAGATTTCGCCAAGTATTATCGCTATGGCGAGATGACGGAATTGCTGGAACTTTATGTGAGCGAATTTTCCGGTTTGGCGTCAGTCGAGTCGATCGGCAAGAGTTATGAGGGGCGCGATATCTGGGCGTTGACGATTTCGCATAGCGCGACGGGTGAACCTTTGGAAAAGCCGGGTTTTTATGTCGACGGCAATATCCACGGCAGTGAAGTGACCGCCTCGATGACCGCGCTCTACTTTGCTTGGACCTTGTTGTCGGGGCATGGCGAGGATAAGGCGCTGACGAAGCTGGTTGACGAAACCACTTTCTATATTATTCCCGCTGTTAGCCCGGATGGCGTCGAGCACGTATTGTCGAAATCGGGTTTAGTGCGCAGCGGTACGCGCATGTATCCGCACGAGGAAGAGCGCGATGGGCTGCACCAGGAGGATATCGACGGCGACGGCATGATTCTGTCGATGCGCATCGAAGACCCGGGCGGCGGTTGGAAGGTGTCCGACAAGGATCCGCGGCTGTTGGTGGAACGGCGAATAAACGATGTGGGGGGGACCTTCTATCGCGTGTTTCCGGAGGGGCGTATCCGCAATTTCGATGGTGTGGAAATAAAGGACGCGCCGCGCAAACAAGGGCTCGATTTCAACCGGAACTTTCCCGCGAACTGGGAGCCGCAGGTAAAGCAGAGTGGTGCCGGAGAATATCCCTTCTCCGAGTCGGAGACGCGCGCGCTGGCCGATTTTATTCTCGCGCATCCCAATATCTGCGGCTTGCACTCGTTGCATACGGGGATGGAGTCGATTATCCGCCCGCCGGCGACACAGATGGACAACGAGATGCCGGCCGGCGATCTGCAAAGCGCCTTGGATATCGGCAAACTCGGTGTCGAATTGACGGGGTATGTGCTCTTTTCGTATCGCAAACTCAACGACGATATCTATGTGGCGCACGGTGATTTTGCTACGTGGACTTACGAGCAGCTCGGCTTGTTGGTCTTCTGCGACGAGCTGTGGGATGTGCGCGCACGCGGCGGCAAAGATTATGTCGAATTGAGTAAGATGAACAAGGAGCGCGATCTCGACGGGCTCGAAGAAGTGGAGCTAGGGGCGCTGAAGTGGAACGACGAGGTGTTGCACGGCGAGGGTTTTGTCGATTGGCGGCCCTTCGAGCATCCACAGTTGGGGCCGGTTGAGTTGGGTGGGTGGGATCGGATTTTGCGCAATAACGCGCCGCCGAAATTGCTGGAGGAGACTGGCGAGAAGATGGCGCAGTTTTTGACGGCGCACGCGCAGGCTTCGCCGAGGTTGCGGGCGGAATTTTATGAAGTGAAAGCCGTTGGCGATGGGGTGTATCGCATTGGGGTAGCGGTGCGCAACGATGGGTATTTACCTACGAATGTGACGCGGCAGGCGGTGAAGATGCAGCAGGCGCCGCCGGTGGAGGCGCGGATTCTGCTTGCGGAGGGTGATGAGCTGGTGGTGGGGGAGGTGGTGGAGGAGATTGGGCATCTTGAGCGGTATGGCGGGCGGAAGAAGGTGGAGTGGGTGGTGCGTTTTGCTGGGGAGGTTGGGGGGCGTGTGGAGATTGTTAGTAAGAAGGCGGGGGTCGTGCGATTGGATTTGCGGGAGAGGACATGAAAGCGGCGCTCGCACAATTCATCTTCGAGTCCAATACTTTTTCTCCTGAGCCGGCGCATATCGATGTCTTCAAGAAGGGGGGCGTTTGGCTCGACGCGGAGGACGACGTGCGCGCGTGGGCAGCGGGCACCGATTCGCAGATGCACGGTAGTTTGGATGTGCTCGAAGCCGCCGGCTGGCAGACGGCGCCCTGTTTTGTCGCGATGTGCGGCTCTCCCGCCGGTCGGTTGAGTGAGGCCTGCTTTCACGAGATAGGGGACACGCTACTGGCTCGGGTCAAAGCCGCCGGGCCGTTCGATGTGCTCATATTGCATTTGCACGGGGCCGCCTGCGCTGTCGGAGAAGATGACACTGAAGGGCACATTCTCGAAAAGGTGCGGACCGAATTGGGCTATTCCGGTCGGCTGGTGCTCTCCCTCGATTTGCACGCCAACTTTACCCGGCGCATGCTAGACTACGCCGATGCGGTCACAGCTTATCGGACCTTCCCGCACATGGATTTCAGCGCAACGGGCGAGCGCGCCGCCCGTCTGGCGTTGCATCCCGGATCGTTCAGCCGGGCGGTGGCCAAAATCGCCGCGTTGATGCCACCGGCGGACAGCACGCATTTTGAAGGCAATCTTAGTAAAATAATCGACCGAGCAAGGCAACTGGAGCGGGAAACAGGCGTTGTCGAGGTCTGCACCCTGCCCGTGCAGCCGTGGATGGATGTTGACGAGATGGGCACGTCCATCGTGGTCACGACAACCGCCGAAGAAGGTGTCCCGTTGACCGGACTCGAAGATTTGGCCCAGCAATGGTATGATCAGCGCGATGCCTGGCAGAGCCATCTGACCGATTGGCCGACGATTCTGTCCAGACTCGAATACATGAATAACGACGGGCCGTGGGTGCTGGCCGATACGGCAGACGCCACGGCGGGCGGATCATCCGGGCACAGCGCCGAAGCGCTGCGACTATTGTTGCCGCTCAAGGACGACCTGCCAGGCAAGGTGTTGCTCTGGATTGTCGATCCGGATACGGTGCAGGCGGCCCGTGACGGTGCCACTTGTTTTACGACGGGCGATCCGGCGGTGCAATGGGAAGGGCGAGTCGTATGGACCGGCGAGGGCAATTACCGCGCGCGCGGCAAGGCGTATACCGGGCAGGCGTTCTCGATGGGCGAAGCTGCTGTGATCGAGGCGGGGCAACTGCAGCTAGTGGCCTGTTCTTATCCCGCGATAACGGCGGACCCGGCGTTTTACGAGTGTGTGGGATTGGCCCCCAATGATGCGCTCGCGGTGTTGGTCAAGAGCATTGGCGGTTGGCTGCCGGGCTACGATGCCGACCGGCAGCGAGGATTGCTCTTTGATGGTCCGGGCGCGTGCTCGATGAACTTCGCAAATATGCCCTTCACGGGCAGCGCCAGAGGCGTGTTCCCGCTCGCCAGTGATCCTGAGCAGCCGATCGAGATCTGGAGATCGGAAGCTTAACCGCACGCTGCCTGCGCGATGTGGGCCAGCGCGGTCGTGGTCTCGCAAATTTATAGGAGGTAGCGCATGCAATTGACCGCCACGCAAATAGAGACATTCCACCACGAAGGCTACCTGGCCGTCGAAGGCGTTTTGGACTCGGCGGATCTAGATCCACTCATTGCCGATTTTGATGTGCTAGTCGATGAAGTGGCGCAAGATTTGTACGGTGAAGGCGTCATCAGCGAGCACTATGCCGACGAGCCCTTCGAGCGGCGTATTGCTCTATTATCGCGCGCAATCGGCGGATCCCTACAAGCGCGGGTTTCGTTTCCCAACAACTTGCGTCGTCCACTCTTCGATTTTCTCAACAACAAAAAGCTGCACGACCTGCTCGAAGGCCTGGTCGGCGCGGAGATTTATTGCCATCCTTGCCAACATATTCGCCCCAAACTGCCCGAGGGTTTTGTGGGCCCCGGATACGAGGACTTTGCTGGCAAATCCCCACCGCATCAAGACGCCGGCGTGCTCTTGCCCGAAGCGGACGAAACCTTAGTTGTCACTTCGTGGATTCCCCTGGTCAATGCCACAGAGGAAACCGGCACCTTACAGGTTTATCCGCGCGCCCATCGCGGCGAAATTCGCCAACACGTACACGCGCCCGGTTATGGCCTGACGATCGAACCGACGCAAATGCCTGAGGTCCAACCCGTAACGGTGCCGGTGGGCAAAGGCGGCGTGCTTTTATTGCACGGCCGCACACCGCACGGCTCCGAAGCCAACCGTTCGGATATTGTGCGTTGGAGCATGGATTTGCGCTGGAACGACGCGCGCCAACCGAGCGGCCGGCCCTTGCCTGGACTATTGGTGCGCAGCGAAGAAAATCCGCTGACCACTTACCAAGATTGGCTCGACGCCTGGAAAGAGGTGCGCGCCGATACGCAGCCGCGCAAAATGTGGCGCTGGTAGGAGGACGCAAATAATGCAAATGGGAGTGTGCAATGCATAAACCAGGCGAACCAGGAACGACTCGCCCGCTGCGCGTCGGTGTCGTCGGCTGCGGAGCGATAGGCCAATTACACTTTGAGGCGTATCGTCGCCTAGAGGGCGTTGTAGAAGTCGCAGGTCTCTGTGACCTCAATGCAAAACGCCTTGCCGAGACAGCACAGAAATTCCCCCAGGCTCAGACAACGGCAGATTATCGCGAGCTCCTTACTACCGCAAAAATCGATTTGCTCAGCATCTGCACGATGCCTAATACGCACTGCGAAATCGCCGTCGCAGCACTGGAAGCCGGTGCACATGTCTTATGCGAAAAACCTTTTGCGATGGACGTGCGACAAGCGGATCGCATGCTCGGCGCGGCCGCACACGCCAAGCGCCAGATCCAGGTGGGCACCAATATGCGTCATATGCGGCAAGCGGACACACTGCGCGAGATAGTGGCCTCTGGTGCCGTCGGCCAACCGGTATATATCCGCGCCTGGACCTATTTTACGGAGATTCCGTGGAATGCCCCACACACTATAAAAAGTATCTCGGCGGGTGGTGCCCTGGCTGCGACGGCAATCCATATCCTGGATGTGGCGCTGTGGGTCGCCGGCAGTCCCGATGTGCTCGCCGTCGCTGGTTCGACGCACAAAACCTTTCCCCATAAGCGCAGAGAAACAGCGCCAACGTCCGAAGCGTACGATACCTACGATGTAGAAGACATTGCTGCAGCCCATATCCGCCTCTCGGACGGTGCAACCCTCATACTGGAAGGCACCTGGGCACACGAGCGCGAAAAAAGCCACTACAGCTTTGAAATGATCTGCGAAAAAGGCACACTTACGCTCGACCCGCTCTCAGTCCTCATAGACGAAGAAGGCAAGATCGT
>DQLG01000529.1 GCA_015660315.1 Candidatus Latescibacterota bacterium | reverse complement strand
GTCTCGGACGGGCGAAGGGGCAGGAGGGTAGGGTTATAGCATGCAAAGAGTAGCATTAGAGTTGGATAATGATTCGCTTGCCTTGCAGCCGGCCGCACGCCAAGATGACGAAGTAGTCTGGGTGCCGGCCGACGCTTTTGCCTGCGCCGTCGCCGCCGAGTGCAAGGAAGTAGACGGCCAGTGGGCGATGTGCCGTGGCCATCTGTGTATCCCGCTCGCCGCATCGGAAATACAGGTTCTACACGAGGTGCGCTTTGTGCGTATCGACGCTTTCGCTGCGCCGCTGGATTTGCGACGGAGTATGGAGGAGGGGTTTTGTCGGTTTCGCAAGGGCGGCAAGACGAGAGCGGGTTGGGCATCAGGCAGGTGCCGCCGGCGTTTGAGTTGCCCGATCTCTTCAGTGGCGAGTTGGTCTCCTCGGCGTCTTTTCGCGGCAGAAAAACCTTCTTTTATATGTGGGCCTCGTGGTGAGGGTGCCGGGGGCAACTGCCAGGCTGGCAGTCTTTCTATGCGGAGCACGGTGAAGCGGTTGAGGTCGTGGTGATTGCTCAGGACGCGCAGGGCGCCGAATTGGCCCGCCCCTGGGTCGAAAAAGCGGGGGGCACCTATCGGGCGCTTTTGGACCGATATAATTTTGTCGGCAAGGCCTACAATCTCAAATATGTGCCCGTGGGCATTGCCGTCGATGAAACCGGACGGTTGGTGCGACCGGTGGGCAGCGTTAATATTCAAGACGCTGAATTCCTCGCCGAGTTGAAAGAATGGGCCGAGACGGATGGGATACCGAAGCGCTGGCGCGGTCTGCCCGGCGTCAGACCGCTGCCGATGAACCCGGACGAAAAGCAGGCTGATGATCATTTTCAGGCGGCTATCGCATTATTACAGGAAGAAAAAAAACAAGAGGCGCTGGCGCGGTTAAAGGAAGCGGTGCGGCTCGATCCGCAGAACTGGCTTATGCGTAAACAGCTCTGGGCCATAGACGCGCCCGAGGCCTTTTATGAAGGCGAAGTGAACTATGATTGGCAGGAGGCGCGCAAGGAAGCCGAGGCGGAAGAGTTATTAAAGAGCGAGTGAGCCGCCGCCTGCCCTGATCTAAAAATACCCGGACAGGAGGACCGTAATGGTCGTGGCGTTGTTGTTCTTGCTGCTTGTCAGTTCCTTGCAGGCCCAGGTCAATATTGAGCATTATCGCGGTAAGATGGGCATTACCGGCGGCGCTCGTGTTTCGCTGAGCTCAGATTTGGGCAATGTCGACGTAGTCAATAGCGACGGAGCCGGCAATATCACCGTCAACACCGCCAAAGGCGTCTTTCTCGGGGTGTTCAAAGGGGGTGTCGGTGTTCTCGGTGGCAAGCGTTTCGCCAATAGCGGCGTGTTGCATTTGCGGTGGACCCTCTTCGCGCACGCGCGCTACCAACCCGAAATATTCGCCCAGGGCGACTACGCTAAGCCGCGTCGGCTCGATAATCGCATGCTCGCCGGCGCGGGCTTGCGGTTTAATGCTTATGAGGCGGAGGATTCCACCCTTTCCTTCGGCAGCGCGTTGATGTGGGAGCGCGAAAATTTGGATCTGTTGCCTGCGGATCGGCATGCCGCCTCGACCGAGTTGGTGCGGTGGAGCAATTATATCAATCTCTCCTTCGACGGCAGGATTGACTTCGCGACGACGGCTTATGTGCAAACCGCCCTAAGCGACCCCGGCGACATGCGGCTACTGGGCACCGCCGAGTTGAGTACGCCGATCATCGGACCTTTGCATCAGACTACCTCATTAGATTTCCGCATTGACTCGGAGCCGCCCTTGGGTGTCGAAAAGCAAGACTTCAAGTTCGGGGCCAGTTTCGGGCTGAAGTTTTGACAGCTGCCACCTTTTTTAGATACTCTGCGCTGACATGCAAATAATCCCATAATTTGTCGCGTTATAATCGACGGAGGAAATAGATGAGTAAATATCCCATCGGCATCGGTTTTTTAACCGCTGCGACCCCTGAGCGTCTGCGCTATATGGCGCAAATGGGGGCAACGCATGTTGTCACCAGTCTGCCTGCCGAAGGGCGGCGCAACCGTCAGGGCGATATCTGGGCCTTCGAAGGCATGCTCGCGCAGCGCAAGGAAATCGAAAGCTACGGACTCAAACTTTCGGTCTATGAGGGTATTCCAGTGCCCGAGCGGGTTAAGCTAGGGCAAGACGGCCGCGATGAGGATATCGAAAATTACTGCGAATCGATCCGCAACATGGGGCGCGCCGGCGTGCCTATTCTCTGTTATAACTGGATGGTCGGCTTCGGCTGGTTGCGCACCGATTTCTCGACGCCGGCCAGAGGTGGCGCAGTGGTGACGACCTATCGACACGAGGATTTCGAGCGCGGCGGGCCGACGCGGTTGGGCGATGTGCCCGAGGACCAGCTTTGGGACAGCCTCGAATATTTCCTCAAGGCGGTGGTGCCGGTGGCGGAGGAGGCGGGCGTCAAGTTGGCGATGCACCCCGATGATCCTCCGCGTTCGCCGATCCGCGGCATCGGCCGCATTATGACCAGTCCGGAAAATTTCCAGCGCATGCTCGATTTGGTCGATTCGCCGGCCAATGGTCTGACTTTCTGCCAGGGTTGTTTCACCGAGATGAATATCGACGTGCCTAAGTGGATTCGTCACTTTGTTGGTACGGGCAAGATGCATTTTGCCCATTATCGCAATATCAATAAGGGCGGCAGCGCAGACCATTTCTCGGAGACTTTCCACGACGAGGAGGGCGAAGCGGATATGTATGAGGCGATGAAAGCCTATATCGAATCGGGTTTTTCCGGGCCGATGCGTCCGGACCACGCCCCAACGATGGAGGGCGAAGGTAACGACCACCCGGGCTACGCGTTGCAGGGCCGCTTGATGGCGGTGGGGTATATGAAGGGGCTGATGGAGGCGATCGTTAAGGCTGGTTAAGGTTGCATAAATCAGATGCAGTGGCCGCGAATTCTTCGGGATTCGCGGTTTTTTTTATGGCTGAATAAAGTGTTATAGTGGTAAAATTATGACGATAAATTTTGAGGCTGCTGTTGGGTGATTGCGAGGATCGGAAGGAGCGCCAGATCTTAGATCAATCCGCAGCGGATTTTATCGGCAAGCCTTTCACCCTCGCCGGGCTTATCCACGGTGTTGCACCGCGTGCTCGGCGACTGATAGCGCTAACGGGGATTGTTATAGGCCCTGTCCAATAGAATGTGGATTTCGTTGGGCAGGATTAGTCCCAACGACAGAGCCCACAGTGGCGCGGCGTGTACGTCATCCCACCCATCGCGTAAAAAATGCATCTCAACCGCAAATATGTAGTGCAGGCCGGCTAAAATTGACGCGGCCCATCCTCCTAGGTAGAGCAAGCGGCTGAAGGGACCGATAAGGGGG
>DQLG01000537.1 GCA_015660315.1 Candidatus Latescibacterota bacterium | reverse complement strand
TGAAGAAATTTCTCGACTTGAAACCAATGGGGTCGTGCAATGGTGCCTCAATGCCATCGAATTGCTGGAACTAATCGGTGATCGCATGCCTGAGCACAACCCGCTATGGGATGAATTTCCTGGAGAAGCTCAGTAAATGGAATTCGCGCCCATCGCCAACAGCCGCTCGACCGAGATTATCAACCATCCTGCCAGCGCCCCACCGAAAGACACCACCCAACTACCCCGGCACAGTTAACCATTCCTACCCTGGCATTAGGCACAAGGACCATAGTTCACAACATCGCTGCTCTATGTTGATGCCTCTCAGAACATCCGATACATTGCATAGAGAGTAGATAAAGGCTTGAAGTATACCCTGGCCCTATAGCACTATCGACCCCAATAGATAGGCGGTAATTCGCTTTACCTCTCGCCATCCCAATATCTTCACCTTTGCCTAAAATCTAGATCATTCAAACGGAAAGGACGCTGGCTTAGATAGGCCAACGTCTCAATAGATCATCCTCATAGTGCTAAGGTGAATTTTTATAGAATAAATCCCGGGCTGTTACGCCGAAGGTCGCAGGTGCGGAGCGAGTCCCGTCGTCCCCGCCAATTGAAAAAGCTCCGAAACTCAGTTGACTGCCTCGGAGCTTTTCCTGTCGTGCCTGGATCCGTCGCTAAAGGACGATATCCTGATCGACTGCTGCTCGGAGTGGATTCTTCGCGGTCGGTTATCGGAATCGACCAGCAGGAGGTCGCGTCCGAGGAGGTGCCGACCCCGAAACTAGGGTAATTGGCTTTCTTTAACAGTTAATAATCGTCAAGCATCCTAGCGTCGACGGTGGGCATAGTTTCAAGTTTCCAGATATCGACGGGTACGTCGTTCTGCTGCGGTTCACCGGGCGTGCTACGGCCGTCGGCCACACCGCGTTTCAGCAGCGCGAGCAGCTCTTTGACCTTGTTGGGGTGTTCGACATGTAGGTTATGTTTCTCGCCGGGATCGGCCTGCATATCGTAAAGCTGAACGAGCGGCAGGCCTTCATCGGCAGCCTCAGCGTCATTTTTAGTCCAGCCGCCTGAACCCGGGCAAAGTACCAGTTTCCAGCGATCGGCACGAATGGCAAACTTTCCCGTAATGGAGTGATGTACGACACTGTTGCGTTGCGTCGCGCCGGCGTTGCAGAACAAAGGCAACATGCTGACGCTGTCCTCGCCGGCACTGTCCGGCAACGTGTCGCCGACGATCTCGGCACAGGTGGCCATCAGATCAGAGAGGCAGACCAGCTCGCCGCACTGGCTCCCAGATCCAATCACGCCCGGCCAGCGGGCAATGCATGGGATGCGATGGCCGCCGTCCCAGGCGTCGGACTTGTAGCCGCGGTAAGGACCGCTAGGAAAATGCCCCTGCGCCTGTAGCGCATCCGCGCCAATATAATGGGCGCAGCCGTTGTCGCTGGCAAAGACCACCAGAGTATTATCAGCGACGCCATGTCGCTCCAGTGCCGTGAGCACACGTCCGAATACATCATCGGTCTCCATCATCAGGTCGGCGTAGAGATTGTTCAGACCACTCTTGCCGATCCAGGGTTTGTTGACCGATAGCGGCGTATGCGGCGAGGTCATGGGCAAGTAGAGGAAGAACGGCTCATCCGCCGCGGCCCGTTCCCCGATATAGCTATCAGCCTTCTGCGCCCAAGTCGGCAACAACTGTTCAAAATGCCAGTAGGGCATAGCCGGCCCAGAGAAGCTGGCCAGGTTGTCACCGACTAGGCGGGAGGGCAGAAATTCTGAGGGGATACCGACGGTACGGTCATTTTCGATAAAGCAGTACGGCGGCCAGTTGGGCACGTCGACACCGAAGTAATAGTCAAACCCGCGGGTGGTGGGACCGCCGGTAGTCGGTTTCGAGAAGGCTTCCTGCCAGTGCGCCCGCTGTTGTGGGCTTGCTTGCCGATCGGTATCGGCATCCTGTGTCGTATCCCGATGACGTTGAAAACCACCCGGGTGAAAATTCTCCTGATCGGCCGCAAAGTCCCAACCCTGTCCCAAGTGCCACTTGCCGATGCAACCCGTATGATAGCCGTGTTGCTTGAGCAACGCCGGAACGGTCAGCCGATCTTCCGCAATCAGCGGATCACCGTATTTGCCGACGATGCCCTGCTGGAGCCTGGAGCGCCAATTGTAGCGACCGGTCAACACGCTGTAGCGCGACGGCGAACAGACGGCCGAACTCGAATGCGCATCGGTAAAGACCATCCCCTCCTGAGCCAAACGGTCGATGTTCGGGGTCTGGATCTTCCCATCTGGATTCAGGCACGAGGCATCGCCATAGCCCATATCGTCGACGAAGAAATAGATGATATTGGGTTTTGTCGATCGGATTGTCATTTGTCCATAGTATAGTTGTGAGGGGCAAAATCCCCTAAGCCGGATCAACCTATTCGGGCAAGGGCACGGGCTTTGCGTCTTCTAACCGGATGCTCCAATCGGCTAGTTTCAACTGTAGATCGGCAACGATAGCCCGGTGATCGGCATCGTCAATGACATTATAGAGTTCCCATGGATCGTTTACCAGATCATATAGTTCATCTTTATCCCCCATAGGGTCGTGCACATATTTCCACTCGGGCGTGCGCACCATTTTGCGACGACCTTCTGCTTCGCGTGCCTGCAGTGACGCGAATACGGCTTTGCGGCCCCAGGGTTTCTCGATCTGTTGCAAATGCGCCATAGTAAAGGCCGGTCCACCCGCACCATATTCTGAAAAGGCGCAATCCCTCGGTTCGGCATCCGTTGCATGAGGCAATCCTTCGCCGTGCATAGACCGCGGCACCTCAATTCCCTGCAATTGGAGAACGGTCGGCACAATATCGATCAAATTAACACAACTTTCATCCACCACCCCTGCGGCAATATGTCCCGGCCACGAGGCAATTAGCGGCACCCGGGTCAAACAATCGTAAAATGCCCCGCCCTTGGCAATTTGCCCATGCTCACCGGAAAAATCGCCGTGATCTGCGCAAAAAATAACGATGGTATTTTCACGCAAATTCAACCGGTCCAGAGCATCCAGAATCTGCCCTACGCCGTCATCTAGAAAGCGCACCATCCCGTGATACACACCCACACAAGCTTGCACATCTTCAATGGGGTCGTCCTCTACGCCGATCATTGCGTGCAGCACCTTGTTGCGTTCGGCCGCCGTGCCATCGCTAAACTCATCTTCGCGCCAGGGCGGCATATCGACATCTTCCGGGGCAATTGCATATTTTTCGGGACATTCATAGGGCGTGTGCGGATCCGGGATCGAGACCCACAGTGCAAAAGGGTCGTTGCCAAATTCTTCTAAAAACTGCACCGTTTGCCCAGCTACGAGCCCAGTCGAATAATCTTGCAATGTAAAATCACTGGTCCCATAAGCAAACTGCGGCGTATCATGCGGCAGATTCTTTCGCACAGTATGCGCCTGGTTAATCGACTCAATAGGCCGAAACCAGTCCATGCCTTTAGTCGTCGCATCGCCGGGCAATCCGCCATGTGAAATTTCGCACCAAACATCGAACAGATCTAGATCGCTCTGTTGTTCAAAGCAGTGGTTCTTGCCAATCAACCCGCATTTGTATCCGGCTTCCTTCCACAGCTTGAAGGCATGAGTCGCATCACCTGGCATCAACGTCTGATTGCGCCGTCCCCCATGCGAATGCGGAAATTGCGATGTCCAAAATGAAATCCGACAGGGCGCGCATAATGGATGCGGTGTCACCGCATGTTTGTAAAGAACACCTTCATTCGCCATGCGTTCCAAAGATGGCGTCTGGCAAAACGTGCTGCCATACAGATGACTGGCAGTGGCCTTCATCTGGTCCGACATAATGACAATTACATTTGGGCGATCCATATCGCGAGTTCCTATTCGTGAGATATTGCGCTGTGTTTACGACACCTGAATGTTCGCATTAGCAATGTCCAGCAAGATCCAACCTGTTGATTGAAAAGGTCACTTCACTTTTGCGCCTCAACCAGTTGCAGAAAATACTCACCGCGACCGTTCCCCTCGCCGGCCATATGGGCATAGCGCTGAGCGTCCTGCAAACGTCCTGCCCGGAGTAATTCGGCGGCCAGAGCATGAAAGAGACTCATGGCGTACTTACGGCGAAAATCGCTGTCGAGAAAGGCGCGTTCCAAATGAACCAACGCCGGACCGTGTTCCCCGAGTAGGTGGTGCAGATGCCCTTTGGTAAAATCGATGAAGGGCGG
>DQLG01000421.1 GCA_015660315.1 Candidatus Latescibacterota bacterium | reverse complement strand
GCGATAGGTCTCTTCGCGCGGGACTTCCCAAACGCCGATCGTGGCAGCGACTCCGTGTTCGACATGCGACTGGATCATCCGCTCGACGACACCGGGCATTTCGGGCGAGTGAATGATCGTATCGCCAAAAGCCACCACAAAGGACTCGTCACCGACGAATTCCCTCGCCATGCGCACCGCATCGGCGTTGCCCAACGGGCGCCGTTGCCTGGCATAGTAGAATTCGACCCCTGCGGCTTCGTAGTCAATCTCGCCGATCGACTTATCGACCAGGCGAGCTTCCAATTCGGGATCGTCGTCGAAATGGTCTTCAATCGACCGCTTTTTGCGACCGGTTATAAACAAAAATCGATCCAAACCCTGTGCGATCATTTCCTCAACGACATATTGCACAACCGGCTTATAACCGACGGGCAACATCTCCTTCGGTTGAGCTTTGGTCGCTGGCAATAAACGAGTGCCCATACCGGCTACGGGAAAAACAGCTTTGCGAATCTGCACGTATTATTTCAACCTAATGAGAATAAAGGACATAGAATAAAATGACGATAAAAGATAGGCCGCGAATGATCCTAAATCAAGCCCCATGTCATTGACACCTCTCCCTCCTCCTGCTACCATTCGCCTATTTCCCTATTCGAGACTACCCATCAAGACTACCCAATTTCACAAAGCGGAATATATGTCTACTGCTTTCCCGATTCAGTATTTGGGCGCAAATATCGAAATTTACTCCGCCCCACCTGTACGAGGCCTAATCCAACATGCCGTTTTTGATTTCGACGGCACCTTATCCCTGATTCGCGCCGGCTGGCAAGAAATAATGCTGAGCCTATGCGTCGAGGCCTTAGAAAGAACACCGACGGCCGAGGATCGCGCTACTTTGACCGATATCTGCCATGGCTTTATTCTCCAGCTACCGGTCGCCAGACCATTTACCAGATGATGCGTTTAGCCGAGGAAGTCCGCAAACACGGCGGCACACCGCGCGACCCGCTAGATTACAAATGGCAGTATCTAAACCTTTTGCAGGAGAAAATCGCCCACCGACTTGAAAACCTAGAACAGGGAGCTGAAAAAAAACCCTATAGAGTTAGGGGATCAATCGCTCTGCTCGACGAGTTGACAAGACGTGGAACGACCTGTTATCTAGCCAGCGGCACCGATGAGCCATTCGTTATCGCCGAGGCCAAACTATTGGGCATTGACCATTATTTTTCAGAACGCATTTACGGCGCCCGAGATGACTACCAATCCTTTTCCAAACAGATGCTGCTCGAACAGATCTGCAACGACCACGGTTTGCACGGGGCGGAGCTCGCCGTCTTCGGTGACGGCTATGTCGAAATTGAAAGCGCGAGATCTGTCGACGGCATCGCTATAGGCATCGCCAGTCTCGAAAGCGGGGAACAGGGTTGGGACGAATGGAAAAAAGAGCGCCTGCGCACAGCCGGAGCGCAGATCATGGTCCCAGACTGGCAGGAATCCGCCCTACTGCTGTCTTTCCTTTTTGGAGAGACCGATGTCTGAATTGACGCCGTCCCGCCTGCGCACTCTGCTCGCCGACTATTCATCGTTGCGCGTCGGCGTGGTGGGCGATTTTTTCCTCGACGCCTATTTCGACTGCGACCCCGAACTCGACGAAACCTCGTTAGAAACGGGGCGTAGCTGCTACCAGGTCGTTCGACACCGACGCCAGGCCGGTGCGGCCGGTACAGTCGCCGCGAATTTGCGAGCCCTCGGGGTCGGAAAGGTGGAGGCCATCGGTTATTGCGGGGACGACGGAGAAGGCTACGAATTGCGGCGGGCCATGCATAAACTGGGCCTAGATACAGCCGGATTTATCACTGCCCCAGGCCGCTTTACCCCAACTTATGGCAAACCCTGCTATATCGACAACAGTAAACGCGACCGCCCCGTGCTGCAAGAATTGCAACGCCTCGACACCAAGAACCGCCGCCCGACCCCCGTGAAATTGCAGAACGAAATCATCGCCCATATCCACGACCGCATCGCACACTGGGACGCTGTAGTACTGCTCGACCAGGTATCAGAGACCAATTGCGGCGTACTCACCGGTCGTGTTCGCCGCGCCCTCGCCACCGCTCTGGTCGCCAGACCGCAATTCATTGCCCTCGCCGACTCGCGCGAACGCATCGGTCTCTTCAAAGGCGCGATCCTTAAACCCAACCAGCAGGAAGCTATGGCGGCCCTAAATTACCGTGGCCGCCCTTCGCTCAAAACAGCCAGAGACCACGCCAAGACACTCAGTCTCCGCACTGGCCGGCCCGTATTCCTCACCCTCGGCGCCCAAGGCATACTTGTCGCCGAGGGCGACGCGGTTAAGCGCGTACCCGCAGTCCATGTCGCAGAGCCCATAGATATAGTCGGTGCGGGGGACGCCTGCTCAGCGGCGATTACCACGGCCCTGGCTGTCGGTGCACACGCAACCGAAGCTGCGACACTCGCCAGTTTGGCCGCCTCGATCACCATTCAACAACTCGGCACGACCGGAACAGCTTCACCGCGCCAAATTCACCGACGCCTTCAGGAGGTTCGCCGTGGCCTATAAGCAACTTGACAACCGCCAGATCCACGTACAGCCCCTAGCAGCGCGCACCAGCAAGCACGACCTCGGTGAAATACGCGTCGACCCGGATGCCTCCCCACCCGATCCTGGCTCGATGGCCCCCGCCATCGCAGAAACGATCACCGCCATCCGCCGTGCACGCGAGCAGGACGCGGCCGTGATGCTCGCCTACGGTGCCCACTTGGTCAAGAATGGCCTGGGACCGATCGTTGCCCGCTTACTCGAAACGGGATGGATCACCCACCTGGCCACCAATGGCGCAGGCACCATCCACGATTGGGAATACGCCTACGGGGGCCGTTCGGAAGAAGATGTCCGTTCCCATGTCGCAGCGGGCTGCTTCGGCACTTGGGATGAGACCGGCCGCTATATCCACCTGGCCGTTTCGGCTGGAGCCGTCACGGGCATGGGCTATGGTGAGGCCCTCGGTCATTTTATCGCCGAAGACGGTTGCGCTTTGCCCGAGCGCGCCGCACTCACCGCCGCGCTATCCGCCTGGGCCCGGGAGCCGACCGACGATCCGCTGATGCCTGCCCGCGCCGAGTTGCTGCACACCATGGTCCGCAACGAACTAGACGCAGGCTTTCATCAGGTCGTGCATCCGCACAAAGATTTCTCCCTCACCGCCGCAGCCTATCAAAATCGGGTACCACTGACGGTCCACCCTGGCATCGGCTACGATATAATCTGCAATAACCCCGCAGCCAACGGCGCGGCATTGGGACGCGGAGCAG
Organism: Candidatus Latescibacterota bacterium; assembly: GCA_015660315.1. GTDB lineage: Bacteria > Latescibacterota > UBA2968 > UBA8231 > UBA8231. The sequence continues at coordinate 2,346 of DQLG01000421.1, read as the reverse complement.
ACACCGATTATCGCACTTTCGCACATAGTGTCATGCAACTCGACGGCGGGGTGTTTCTTTCGGTGGGTTCGGCGATCATGGCGCCGCAGGTCTTCGAAAAGGCGACCTCATTCGCCAATAACCTGCGCCGTCAACAAGGACTCGGCCCCATCCAGCCCTTTATCCTGGTCAACGATCTAGCCGCAATCGACTGGAATTGGCGCAAAGGCGAACCGCCACAGGACAACCCGGCCTACTATCTACGTTTTTGCAAATCGTTCAGCCGCATGGGCGGGGAAATGGTCTATGCCGGAGGCGACAACAAGGTCTTGCTGACGAATCTATGGGCAGGCTTACGCGATGGGACCGCCTACGACCGGTAGGTCTCTTCGACGAGTTCGCGATACTGCTCGACGATCACCTTTGGCACGACCTTCTTCAACCCCTTGGTCAAGGTGCCGTCGTCCTCGCTCAATGGCTCCGGCAACAGAACGACGCGCCGTGGGCGCTCGTAACCGGGCAAGCCGGCCGCCGCCGCCTCGGCGAGCAGCCCCTGGCGAATCCGTTCAGCCAACTCGGGATGCTGGCGCAGCGCCACCTCATCTTCTATTGGCAAGCCATCGATGCCGCTCTTTTTAGCTTCTTCCACGTCGACTGTTATCAGCGGCAATGGATAGTCACGCTGTTGGTCGCCGTAGACTAACACATGCTCGACCAAGGGCACTCTGGCGAAAATACGCTCCAATAGCTCGGGGTTGACAAACTCGCCGTTGCGCAATTTAAACTGACGACCGACCCGCCCCTTAAACGTGAGGAAGCCCTCGGCGTCGATGCTGAAGAGGTCCCCAGTTCTATACCATATTTTGCCCTCTTCTTCGAACAATACTTTTTGCGTCTGCTCCGGGTCGTTGAGATAACCGAGCATGACATTAGGTCCACTGGTCCACAACTCCCCAACCCGTTCCCCGCTGTCACTGTATACTCCGCTCACCGGATCTCCATACCCCAACACAGCCCCATCTTCGGCGACAATTTTGACCTCCTGTAAAGGCCGTCCAACCGTGCCGCTCTTGCGGCCGCCAAGGTGATTCGCCGCAATCAGCGGCGCGCATTCGGTCGTGCCATAGCCCTCGTACGTGGTGATATCGAGGACCTCGTGGAAAAAGTCCAACGCCTCCGGATCGGCTTTGGCGGAGCCGACGATTAGAACTGTGAGATTCGGCCCGACCCGCACGGCGAGTTGCGCGCGAATTTTGGCGATGATCGAATGGCCAACGGCAGCCAAAAAAAGCTTGTCTGCAAACCCCGCTTGGCCTCGTGCGGCCCTTTGTTTGGCCGCGACCGATCGCTGTATCAAAAACCCCTTGAGCCCGCCGGCTTCGATCTCTTTGCGCACATTGCCGTAGACCTTGTCGAGGATCAGCGGCACCGTGAGAAAACCCTCGGGCTCCGAAAGGCGAATATCGCTGAGTACGCGGTCCGGCGACCGCGCTAAGTCGAGGATCCACCCCTTCGCCAAGGGATAGTAAATATTGAGAATGCCCATCGAATGATAGTCGGGTACGGATTTAAACATCCTCAAGGTTTCGCGTGGGCTGAGCACGTCCCAGACCTCCTCGACATTGGCGACTATATTGGCATGGGTCTGAATAACCCCCTTCGGCAACCCGGACGAGCCCGAGGTATAGAGAATCTTCGATTCATCCCCCGGCAAAACCTCGACTTCGGGCGGGGGCCCGTCTTCCGCAAGCAGTGCATCCCATGACAGCGCATCATCGGCGACGCCCTCAGTCAATATGGTTCGCGGCGCCTGACGCAACCGTCCGCCAATCTGCCCGAGCTTCTCATTCCCCTTGCGGTCGACAACCAGCATTTCAATGCCCGAATGCTCGATACTGTGGGCAAGCACCTCGTCTGGTGACTTAATGCATAGCGGCACAGCACTGATACCGATACAGTCAGCCGCTAGAAAAACCAATAGCGGCTCGCTACCGCCATCGGTGAGGATCCCGACCCGCTTGCCCTTTGACAAGCCTTGAGCCGCAAAACCTGTAGCCAGCCGATCGCGCAGCTGCTTAAGTTCGGCATAGCTCATAGACTCATAGCGCCATTGGCGTCCGTCTTCCGCCGGCCTCAAAATGCGAATTGCCGTCTGACTACTGTGTTTTATAAAGCTGGCCTCAAGCAGGCTTTTCAGCGTTTTCCTGTCATCCATAATCTCTCAATATCCTAAAAAAACAACTATTTATTTATTTATAATTTTAACGACATCCGCCCCCATCCCCTCTGCGTTTATGATACTAGGTTTATCCGCGAGCGGCAAGCGACCCATCGCAACACCGGTTCGATGAACTTTAAATTTACTGC
>DQLG01000518.1 GCA_015660315.1 Candidatus Latescibacterota bacterium | reverse complement strand
GCATGGGCAATTCGCAGGAAGACCCGCCCACGCCTCCTGGTTATAAGGGTGTTGACAAAGTGCTCAATGACTTCGAGGGCATGAAGCGTTTTATTGATACTCAGCGCAGTGCGTATCACGGCTGGAACTTTTGCGTCGGCTCCATCGCCGAAATGCTCGAAGACCCGGCTACTGGAATCTACCCCTTCATAGACTACTTCGGCAGCCGCGATGCGATTTTCCTGGTGCATTACCGCAACCTGCTCGGCCAGCGCTATAGTTTCCGCGAGGCCCTGCCCGATGAAGGGGATATGGACTTCGTCCGGGTATTAAAGGCGCTCAAGGAGACGGGGTACTCCTATGGTATTGATCCCGACCACGTCCCGCGCACCGATGACGATCCAAAGGGTTATTATCAGTCGTATGCCTACTGCTTCGGTTATATCAATGCCATGATACAGGCGGTCTACGCCTGAGCCATATATTTATTGAGCCCGCAGCGCAAAAAGATGATCAGAGACGATAACGCTTGAATCATTCGCATGCACATCCTGTGTTTGCGAATGTGCATACCTTGTGAAGCTAGCGTAAAAGGCCGGTGACCCCGATTTCCGCAGGGCGCCGGCCTTTTACGCTATAGCCCCATAAGACTTATATCATCTTGCGCCTTTTGTTATTTCCTTGCCGCGTGATAGGGCGCCGGGTCAAAGCCCTTATAACGCGTTGCCATGCCCTCGATATATTGCTCCGTCCACAGCGCATCGCCCGGCGGCGGGAAACCGAGTAGCTCGCGCTGGCGCGGGCTGGCCTCGGCCATAAAGCGGTTCATCGCCTCGCCTTTGACAGCGCTTTTATAGGTGAAGGTGCGGGCGCCGTCCCAGGGGCGGTCCTTGCGGTTAAAACCCACCCACATCGCCGGGCGGTGGCCTCGGTCTGCGATAAAATCGGATGCAGCATGACGGGTAAAAACGCTATAGAGGCAGACCGAGCCGCCGGGCACGACCATCGCTACGAACTCTTCGTCGGGGTGACCGTTAGCTACCATGCGGATCGGCGCGGTATCTATCGTCACGTCGTCAAAGCAATAAAAGCAAGCCAGGTGCATAAAATCGTCGGGGTCGATTAGTGGGCCGAGGGTGTTGTTGCCGTAGTCGATATGGAAGTTGGTATTGTGCTCTTGGCCAGCGTATTTCATGCCGAGATGGCCTTCGCCGAGACGGATTTCGCGCGTGCCCAAAATGCGTTCAGCGGCGTTGACCAGATCGGGGTGAGTCGTGACGTGGTTTAGGCCCGAGTGGTCCCAGGGGAATAGCCATTGGTTCGCGGTGTCGTTTTCGCGGTTGTTGGCGACCCAGCGGTCGTAGGGGGGGGCGAAGAGGCTGAAGATGCCGTCGAGTGCGGCTTCTTGTTCTTCTTTGCTGAGGAAGTTTTCGACGATGAGAAACCCCGCTTTTTTGTATCTGGCTAGTTGCTCGTCTGTGATATGCATGTAGTGGAAAGCTCCTATGAGGGATGTCGGGTAGTGTCGGGTATTTTCAATAGATATTCCCTGCTCGATCGGGGCGGGAAAGAATAAAAAATAGCGCTGGCGTTTCTTTCTCGCAAAGCAACAGTTGATTGTCGGTTGTGAGACCATTGCCTTTAATTCGGTATCGTCGGCTACGCGAATCCCCGGCCGTTGTGGCTTGGGGTCTTTGCTCTTTCGGGGCGGTTGCTCTATGAGCAGATGCTGGAGGTGGTGGCCGGCCCGCAGGCGTTGGCTTGGGACGGCAAGGACCGCGCAGGGCGCTTGGTGCCGCCTGGGATATATCTATTGCATAGCCAGATCAGCGGGGATGCCCGGCAACAGAGCTTGCGGCATATCGCCTGGTGTATTAGCCGGCAAAGTCAGTGCGCCAAAAGATGGTGCAATTCCTCGGGCAATCCCAGGTAGAGCGAATCGGGGAAACCGTCGCGGTATTTGGTATTGCGCACGAAATCGACCAGCCACTCGGCGGAGGCGTCGTAGAAGGACGTAAAATAAACATAGCGCGTCTGTTGGCTCTCGTTCTTTGACGCGGAGTGCAGGCACATGGCGTTGAAGATGATCAGGTCGCCGTCATTGGCACAGACCTCGATGCCTTCGTCAGGGTCGATGCTGGCGACGCCGATCGGATCCTTCTGCAGCTGTTGCCGCTGCTCCTCGCTGCGGGGTTCAGCGTTGGCCGCATAAGTGAGTTTGTGTGAGCCGGGGACCAGCATAAAGGCACCACCGCCCGATTCTACCGTACTGCAATACTGTAGTAGCTGGTAATAGATCCGCCGTGGCGTCGATTCGTATTCTTCCTTTGTAAAGGGCGCGTCAATGTGCCAGCCGCTGGGACCGTAGGGCGGCGGTGTCGGGTCGGTGCGGCTGAGGACCTGTTCGCGCATGCGTAGGTTCGCGAGGTCGGAGCCGAGCAGCAAGCGGCCCAATTCAATGGTTTGAGGATTATTGGCGATCTCGGGCATGATATTCCCGACGATCGGGTGGCGCAGTTGGCGAATGCCTTGCTCGTCGTTGCGGTAGATGCGGGCTTTGTCGGTATCGGCCCAGGTTAGATTTTTATCCGGCAGGTCGCTGGCTACTACCGCGTCTATATGGGCGCGAATAGCCGCGGTAGTTTGGCGGTCGAGATAGCCGGGTATTATGGTATAGCCCTGTTGCGATAATTCGTTGAGGTGGCGGTCGAGGTTGTGGATGCCGAGAGAATGTGTGGATGCCATTGTGCGGCTCCTGATATTTGCTCACCTGAAATGAAGTTTACATACAATGTGCAAGCAATTATAGATATATAACGGGCATGAGATCAATGGGTATTAAGAAGGAATAAATATGAAACTGGTGCGATTGCAGGACGATCAGCGGGATTTTTTCGATCAAAACGGCTATCTCGTAGTGCCGAGTGCCTTAGACTCGGAGGAGATCGAGCAACTGACAAATGTCAGCGACCGGATGGTCGCAGAGTTTGTGCGGGAGCAGTATCCGGATGCCAGGCCGCACTATGTGCAGCGTCGGCCGGGCATTGTTGAGGCGCGGGAATTCCACCCCTTGATGGCGCATTCGGCGACGGTGCCTTTGTTGGTGCAATTGCTCTCGGCGAATATCCACCTACATACCACCGCGATCATTTACAAATACCCGCAGGACGATGCCGGCGAGACGCCGCAGCGCGGTTGGCACCGTGATATCGGCATGACCGAGGATCTAGGACACGGGCATCTAGTGCGGGCCGGCATCAAGATCGGCTATTGCCTGACGGATTTTCCCGAGCCGCGCTCGGGTTTTACGATGTTCGCGCCCGGCTCACACCTACTGCCGACGCCCCTGCCGATTCCCAAGGGCGGGGTCGATCCAGAAAATGCGGTCGATCTCTGTCTTAAGGCGGGTGATGCGTTCTTGTTCGAAAACCGCGTGTTTCACACGGCGGCCCCGAATCTGAGTCAGCAGACCTCAAAGGTCGTTATTTTCGGTTATAGCTATCGCTGGATAGGCGGCAGCCGTGACAATATGAAATTGGTGCAGCCGGGCGAAGAGGTGCTGGCCCAGGTCGACGATATCCGCAAACAGTTGTTGGGCGGCTCGTGCGATGCCTTGATTGATTGGGCGAAGCAGCAGGGCATCGCACGGGAGCCGTTGCAGTGGACGATGGAATTATGATCGGGTAGACAACCAAGATGGAATTGCCCAACGCGTTGGAGGATGAAGGGGAGAAGGGCTTCGACGAGGTCGAGGAAGAGGCGCCGATCACCGCGGCAAAGAGTTGTCGCGTGAATACGGGCATGGGCCTTAGATGCTCTTGGGACTAGTTATTTACTGAATTGTTGATATAGATCACAGTATTTAGCCAGATTGGCCGATATATTAGTCTTGCAGGCGTTATGGGATTGATGGGCCGTCTTTCCTCGCCATATCTCGGTTAAAACAGGTCGAAATATTTCACCATTAAGTCCTTTAATGAACTTAATTTTTATCTAAAAAAGGACAAAATTACCTCTAAGCCCAGCGTTGTCTATATTTGTTTAAATATTTGTTTAAATACATGTTTAAATATTTGTTTAAATATTTGTTTAAGTCAGTATATTGTGGTTATTTATAAATATAATGGTACGGTGTGTCTTTTTCTGCCAGTACGCAGTAGCATGCGGCCAGTTTGCACTTTGCTACAAGAAACGCTTTAGCCAATTGAATGATCTATCACCAGGTAGCCAGTTTCAATATGACCTATTCACCGAAATTCCCCAATTGTGGAGGGTCTCGATTGCGTACTGTTAGTAACGCTTGTCGAGTCGGTAAGGTTACCACTCGTGGCGTAAGTGTAGAGGAACTCCCAGGACATCGCAAATGCGTGGGATGCTATGCTGTCTATCGCTCGGGATGCATTCATGACTAACATGGCTGATCGTGCACACAGACGCTTATCGCGCTGGTTTAGCCGCAAGGTGCTGTGGGTTGGAATAATTGTCCTGTGGGCGGGTTCGGTTGCTGGGCCCCCTTGCTTGGCTTTCTTTCGTTCTCTCTTGTCGCGACAGACTTTCACGAATATATATAGCAAGCTATTGTCCGGGGTTGTGTGCCTGTGGGGTCGATCTGCGGCACTGGTCCTGGTTTGCCTATTGCTCGTCGGCCGGTCGGTGGAGGCGCAGCCGACCGTCAGCAGTACCTCGCCGGTGGCCGCTTTTGCCAGTGCGCCTTCGACGTCTAATCTCACGGCGACCTTTAGCGCGGCGGTGACGGCGGGCGGTGCGGCATCCTTTGTCGTGCACAGCGCGCTGAGCGGCCAGCAGGCGGGCGCTTACTCGGGCAACAACAGCACCACGCTGACCTTTAATCCGGCGGTGGACTTTTTTCCCGGCGAGACGGTTTTTTCGACGCTGACCACCGCGGTGCAGACGACCGGCGGCATATTGATGGCCAGTGGTTACGTCTGGCAGTTTACGACCGAGGTCTCGGCGAG
>DQLG01000567.1 GCA_015660315.1 Candidatus Latescibacterota bacterium | reverse complement strand
GTGTCCAGCCGCACTGCAAGAGGCTGACAGAAAGGATCCTTTCGCTCGAGGGTGGGGTAAATAGTCAAAATAGGTCAAGCGACAAATGCCGGCAATGGAGCATTGACTCTTGATGGTTTAATTTTACATAAGTATTTTATTATTATATATCTTATGTGCACACCGGGCTAATCTTCGACTCCCCGTTCCCAGCGACGATCCCGCATAGTGAAAGACAAAGTCCTGCATTCTCTGCGCGACGCCACCCCCGCATCCGACAGCCTCAAGGCGCAAGCAACCCAATATAGGTATTTTCGAAGCATTGCCGATCCCTGCCCTATTGCTAAACGACACCGCTACGGTGATCGAGGTCGACGATATCACCCTGGGCATCGACAGGGCCATCGCCTGCGTCCTGATCATCAATGCACGGGTCGCCAACGCCCTCAAATAGGCCTTCCTCAACGACGCGCAGGGCACCGTCCTGATCGGTTTGAAGCGCGGCGGGAATGATACCTATACGCTGCAAATTCGCGACGACGGCATCGGCCTGCCCGACGACTTCGATATCCACCGCACTAAATTCCCTCGGTCTGACATTAGTGCAAACCCTAGTGCGCCAGTTCAGGGGCCAATTAGCAATGAACGGAGAAGATGGCACCTCGTTCGATATCACCTTCTCCGACCTGCCGTCGACTAGCCTGCTTTAAATCCGCAACCGCTCACATTCTTCCATCGACAATTCAGCACCGCCAGCCGCCGCGTTAGCACCGGCCTGCGTCGGCGATTTGGCCCCCGGGATCACGACCGGCCGTGCGGGGTGCGACAGGGCGTACTGCAACGCCTTTTCGACCATCTCGGCCCCCGGCGCAACGACCTCGGATAACTTGGCCACCTGAGCCACTTGTGCCTCATATGCTGCCCGCTGGCCCTGATCGCGATTGAAGCCCGCGCGCACATCATCCGCGAATACCGAATCGAGATCATAACGCCCCGAAAGTAACCCCTTCGCCAACGGACCCCGCACCATCACCGCAATACCCTCCTGCTCGCAATAGGGTAGGAACGCCTCTTCAGCTTGGCGATTCAATAGCGAATAGTCGACCTGGACCACGGCGCAATTACCGTCGCGATTGAAGTTTTTTAGCACTTCAAGGCTATTCGTAGAAATTCCGTAATACCGCAGACGCCCCTCCGCGACCAATGCCGCGAAACCCTCGAGATAAACCGTCGGGTCCTCGAGATCCCCCTCGTGACACAAGAGCACATCGTGCCAGTCGGTACGCAAACGGTGCAACGAGGCGTGCGCGCAGATGCGGATCTGATCGACGGTATCCTTGGGCATTCCGCCGCCGGTGCGCTTGCCCCAATTGCCGATCTTACTGACGAGATAGACCCGATGCCGGATTCCCGTCAAAGCCCGTCCCAGACGCTCTTCGGAAAGCCCATTGGGCAAACCATAAGATTCCGCGGTATCAAAGAGGTTCATACCCGCATCAAAGGCGGCGCGCACCGTGGCGAAGGCCGTCTCTTCGTCGACGACTCCCCACTGGTTGCCAATATTCCAAGTGCCCAAACCCACCGTGCCGACCTGCCAGCCCGTTTTGCCAAAATTCCTATAGAGCATATCGCCCCCTTACACCATCGGTTCAGCGCGTTGGGTCAACTGAATGGCGAAACCCCACGGGTCACGCACCATCGCCAGCACATCGCCAAAAGGCGTCTGTCCCGGGCCGCCGACTTTCTTCGCTCCAGCCGCCTCCAAGTGCGCGATCGCACCCTCCATATCCTCAACTGCGAAGGCCATATGCAAGACCTGCGGATCCTGCGCGGCGTAGTCCGGAATCAGATCGGGGGGGTTATTGTAGAGTTCCATCATCACCCGGCCGGTCGAATCGGCGAGAAAATGCATATGCGTTGGCTCCCCGACATGGCGGACGATCTGCATCTGCAAATGCTCGACATACCACGCGGCGACAGCCGGCGGGGCTTCTACATTGATAGCAAAGTGTTCGAATTTCATCGCTTGTTCTCTCCAGGTTTGAAGGTATGCGGCTAAATAATACCGCCTACCGGCAATAAAGACAAAAACCCTATTGATTTTTGCACTATCAAATAGTGTTAATGAGATTCAAAGGATCTATTACTTTATTAAAAAATAACTAACCTCTTGCAAATTCTTTCGCGACAGTGATCACACCTAGCCTTTATCGTCCCGCATAAGGACGCCTTAGCCATGCGCGAAGATATGGACGAGATCCGCGGAGTGCATCACCTGGCGCTGCACTCCGTCGTATGAAATGCGTTAGCTTCTAATCGCCTCGCTTGCGCGCATTGGGTCCCACAGTACCTCGTAGAGATGAATCGGTCAGTCGACATTTTTCAGGTCGCGGTTGCCGACGTCTTTATAATCGCAATCGAGCTTGCCGAAAGTAACCGAGAAGACATCCGACGAGATAAAGATCTGCCCCGCGCCGGCCTCGGATTCGATACGGCTGACGATATTGACTCCGTCGGCAAACTTGCACTTCGTCGGCGTGGACCTTTTTACTATAACCAACCATGTCAGTGAACATGATCACGGCCAGCTTGCGCGTTTCCATAGGTCTGATCCATTTTTGCGCCCGAATGGGCTCTCCGACTATTATATATAAAGCGATACCAGTGCAAAGTGGTTATCCAGCCCTATATGACCCCTTTGCCGACCGGGATAAGTTCAACGCGAAAAAGGCCAAAAAATGCTATGAGCAACAACAAAACCCTCGACGCCGTCGCGGAAGTATTTGCGCGCTTCGCACACTATGGCAACCTCGAATACGGTGAATCTGTCACTCAGCGACAGCACGCGCTGCAGACGGCCTGCCTCGCCGAACACGAAGGTGCCGACTCATTGCTTATCGCCGCGACCTTGCTGCACGATTTCGGCCACCTGCTACACGACGAAGACATCGCCGATAGGGGCATTGACGCCCGACACGAGGAGTTGGGTGCGCAGTATCTCGAACGCTACTTCGTGCCCGCCGTCGTCGAACCCGGCCGTCTGCACGTGCAGGCCAAACGCTATTTATGCGCCGTCGACTCCGCCTACTTCTCCACCCTATCACCCGCTTCAGTGCAAAGTCTTGCCCTGCAAGGTGGCCCCTTCGACCCGGCTGAAGTCGCCGCATTCGCAGCATTGCCACACTGGCAAGCTGCGGTCGATCTACGCCGCTGGGATGACTTGGGAAAAGATCCGCATATGACGACACCCCCTCTTGAGCATTATCGCCCGCATATTACAGCCGGGCTCAAGACTGACGCGTCGTGAACGTCGCCGTCCTGCTCTCGGGTGGTGTCGATAGTTCCTTGGCGCTGGCCTTGCTCAGCCGCGAAAAGGGCATCGTACTCAAGGCTTATTATCTCAAGATCTGGCTCGAGGATGAACTAGCCTTCCTCGGGGACTGCCCCTGGGAGACCGACCTCGCCTATGCGCGCGAAACCTGTGAGCAATTTGGCGTGCCGCTCGAAATCGTACCGTTGCAAAGCGAATACCGCGAAGAAATCGTCGAGCACGCCCTCGCCGAACTGCGCCTCGGACGCACCCCAAGCCCCGACATCTTCTGCAACCAGCGCATCAAGTTCGGGGCCTTTTACCGGCGGGTCGCCGGCGAGTGCGATAAAATCGCCTCCGGCCACTATGCCCGCATCGAGGAAATCGCCGGCCAACCTCACCTGCGCCGCGCCCCCGACCCAGTCAAAGACCAGACCTATTTTCTGTCCCACTTGAGCCAGGAACAGTTGGCGCGCATCCTCTTTCCCATCGGCCATTTACATAAACGAGAGGTGCGCACACTAGCCGCCGAGTTCGATCTGCCGGCCAAAGAGCGCAAAGACAGCCAGGGCATCTGTTTCTTAGGAAAAATCAACTACCGGGATTTTGTCCGCTTTCACTTGGGAGAGCAGACCGGAGACATTGTCGAAAAGGCGAGCGGAGAGAAAAAAGGCGAGCACCAGGGCTATTGGTTTTACACCATAGGCCAGCGCCACGGGCTGAAACTGGGCGGTGGCCCCTGGTACGTGGTCGACAAGGATGCAGCCAAAAACAGAATCTATATCGCCCATAGCGAAGCGCCCGAACGCGTAGGTCGCCGCAATCTGGTAGCCGAGCACATCAACTGGATCAACAGCGCCCCTGCACTATGCGCATTACAAGTAAAGCTGCGCCACGGCCCCGCTCTCGCCTCCGGCCAAGTTCAGATGCTCGACGCGGACCGTGCCGAGATAGTGTTGGCCGAACCCGACCTCGGCGTCGCCCCCGGCCAACACGCCGTATTCTACGACGGCGAGACCTGTCTCGGCGGCGGCATCATCGCCTAAGCCATCGTCTGCAACATGGCCTCAGTGACTTGATAACGCAGCGCCTCTCCCCGCTGCCAACGCGCGCATTCTTCAATCATATGGTCGGCCATCCGTACCAACTCGTCGTTCATCGAACCAGCGATATGTGAACTGAGCTGCACATTGGGCAAAGCATAAAAGGCCGATTCCGGCTCGGGCGGTTCAGGTAAGGTCACATCGAGCAGCGCGGTCATATCAGGCCGGCGACGCAAAATATTAATCAACTCTCTTTCGACTACTTGCGCGCCCCGCCCCGTATTGATGAAGGTCGCATCGGGCCGCATCGTGCCAAAGAGCGCGCCGTCGAGCAGCCCCTCGGTCGCGGGAATATTGGGCAGGTGATTGCTAACAACTAACGAACGAGCGAATAACTCGCTCAACTCAACCAACTCAACCCCCAATGCAGTCGCTGTATCTTTATCGGCATAAGGATCATACGCCAGTACTTGCAATTCAAAAGCGCGCAAAAGCTCCGCCACCGCACGTCCGACCATCCCCAGTCCCACCAGTCCAACGACCTCGCCGAAGACGCCGGGACCACGGAAGACCTGATTGTCACGGCGGGTTTCGGGCACATTGCAATCACGCGTATTGCGAAAGTAGCCCTTGCAAGAAAGCAGCACCTGCGCCAGGGTGAACTCGGCCACCGGCACGGCGTTGGCGCCCCAACCGCTACAGAGCACCAGGCCGTGTTGCAAAAGCGGCGCGGCAAAACCCTTTACCGAACCCGCCGCGTAAAACACGGCCTTGAGTTCGGCCATCTGCGCCAATTGCTCCGCCGCCAAAAGCGGCATGCCCCAGGTCGAAAATACGGCATCGAGTTCTGGCAGGACCGCCGCGTGCTTGGCAAAATTTTCGCTGGTAATGATTTGTGGGTAGAGTTCGACGATACCGGCCACGGCCTCCGCGCGGCCTTGGCCGTAGACCCGCTCGACATTGTCCAGACTATCGCATAAAAATGCGGCTCTTTTCACAGTATCCCTTTCGCTAACGCTCGATTAATCTTGTTAAGATATTCAAAATACAGTACAGATGACCAGCACCCGCCCATCAGGCAGCAGGCAACTGTCCGGATACCCCAAAGTCGGCTACCGCGCCATCGTCGCGGAGAATAAACTCTTCCCCCACCTCATCGCATTCCG
>DQLG01000424.1 GCA_015660315.1 Candidatus Latescibacterota bacterium | reverse complement strand
GCGCGCGCATATGTCGACCAAACTCGCACCCGAGGCTCGGCAGGTGATCGCGGATGGACACTATGGCGGTATCTTCTTCGATTTGGCCGGGCATATGCTGGATCAGGTAGTGTGGATTTTGGGGCGGCCGGAGAAAACGACGACTTTTTTGCGCAATGATACCGGGCTCGTGCCCGATTTTCACGATAATACGCTAGGGGTGTTCGAATACGAGCGGGCAATGGCCTGGATCGATATCGCGGCGATGGAGCCGCAGCCAATGGCGCGGCGCTTCGAGGTCTACGGGGACAAGGGCAGCGCTATCCTGATCGAGCCCTTCGAACCGGGCCATGCGATTCGGCTCTGTCTGACGGAAGCGGCGGGCGGTTATGAAAAAGGCGAGCAGACGGTGAGCTTCGAAGGCATCGGGCGGCAGGGGCTCTATGACCTGGAACTGGAAGCCTTGGTGCGGGTGCTAAAAGGCGAGCAAGAGCCAGATCGTTCGCTCGACCATGAGCTATTGGTGCAGGAGACTTTGTTGCGCGGGACGGGGCTTATCGAGGGCTGAGCCAGGCCTCGGAGATAATCTGTTTGATTGGCGGTGTGGCCAATTGGAAATTGCGGCCCACCGGGCGCGGGTGCGGAAACCACTTCCATAGCAGGGCGCCGACAACGCGGGGTTCGGCGGCGATGGCCGCGAGCGCGGTGCGCATGCAATAGGCCTGAATGGGCTGCGCTTCCTCGCCGTCTACCTTGTAGGCCCAAGGTTTGATGGGGGCTTGATGCGACTGGTTGTAGCCCAATTCGGTGAAGAGAATCTGGCGGTTGTGCCGCTCGGAGTATTCGCCCATTTCTTGCATGCGGACGGTCCAACCTTGGCGAATATCCTCTTTGTCGTAATCCGGGTCGTCGGTGAGCGGGAAATAGGCTTGGATGCCGATGACATCCAATGCGTCCCAAAAGGGCACTCGCTGGTAGTCCGTCCAGTTGGCCGCGTAGGTCAATGGCGCGTCGGTATGTTGGCGGACGGCCGCAATAATGTCGCGCCATTCTTCTTCGTGTTGCAAGGTGAGGTCCAACTCGGTCCCCACGACAAAGCCGTCGGCTTGGCCGCTGACGGCGGCCACTTGTGTGATCCACTGCTTGTATCCCCGCCAAAATCGCTGCCATTGTTTGTTGTCTTCGAACGTGATTTCGCCTCGCCAAGAAAAAGGCGAGCGCCAATAGGCGATATGCGGTTTGATGCAGATGCTCAGCCCTAGGCGGTGCGCTTCCCGGATGGGGCGGGCGATATGCGCTGGCGGGTTTTCTGGGTCGATTGGGGACCAGCGCAACGAGCCGTCGGCGTTAATGCTGGCATAGGGGTGAATCGCGACCCAGTTGGCGCCGAGGTCGCGGATCGCCAGCAAGGTCGGCACAATGGCATCCGAGCCCCAGTCGCTGCCGCCGCCGTGTGTGGAAATGGTAATGCCCTGGACCGGGGATTTGTCGAGTGCGCTATCGTTGGCAAAAGCGGTGGTTGCGAGTGCCAAGACGAGTATAAGGGCATTGCGCATAAGTTTGTGGCCGTCGGTGCAGGTGCGTAGATTACGTATCCGTAAATATACGCAAATACGATGCGTGAGAACGGGAAGAGTTTAGCATATGAGAAAATGTTATCTTGTCGCGCTTTGTCTGTTGGTTTTTGCCGGGGCCCTCCGTGCGCAGGATGTGCCCGAAACAGCGACGGATGTGCGGCCTTTGCTGGTAGGTATGCAAGCTCCGGCGCCGGCCGGCCTGGTGGATGATCAGGGGACAGCCTTCGATTTTGGGGCGGCTTTGGTGGATAAACCGACGGTGCTGGTCTTTTACCGTGGCCATTGGTGACCGCATTGCAATAGGCAACTGGTCGAGTTGCAAAAACACAATGCCGCATTGCACGAACTGGGTTTCCAGTTGATCGCCGTTGCACCGGACACCCCAGAAAACTTGCTCAAGACCCGACAAAAAAATAAACTGGACTTCGCGCTGCTAAGCGACAGCACGGCAGCGGCGTTGAAGGCCTATGGAATCGCCTGGGGCAAACCGGGCAAGAAAATATTACCCGTACCGGCGGTATTTGTTATCGGCGCCGACGGCAAAATTGCCTTTCACTTCGTCAATCCCACCTATCAAGTACGTCTCGCTCCGCAAGTGTTGTTGGCAGCGGCACGTGCCACCGTACAATAAATACCAAAGGTCTCATGCGCATTTTATATATCGATGTCGATTCGCTCCGCCCCGACCATCTTTCGTGTTATGGTTATCACCGCCAGACTTCCCCCCATATCGACGAGCTGGCCGCCGAAGGAGTGCGCTTCAATAATTGTTATGCCACCGATACGCCTTGTTTACCTAGTCGCACGGCATTTTTTTCTGGCCGTTTTGGTACCTGCACTGGGGCGATAAATCACGGCGGTGAATACGCGGATCTGCCGCTGCAGGGGGAGAGCCGGCGGTTTCGTTCGGATTTTGCCCAAGATGCGCTCGGTTCGGTGCTGAGGCGAGCGGGTTATCACACGGCAATGATCAGCCCCTTTCCCAACCGCCACACCTCTTATCAGGTGACCTACGGGTTTTCCGAAACGCACGATACCGGCGGCGGCGGACAGGACGATGCGCACGAGGTCTATCCGGTGATGCAGCGCTGGCTGCAAAATAATGGTGCAGAGGACAACTGGTTTTTGCACGTCAATTTTTGGGATCCGCACTCGCCCTATGACCATCCGGAAGAATACGGTAATCCCTTTGCCGACGAACCAATCGAAGATTGGATTACCCAGGATCTTATCGACCGGCAAAACGAGAGTTTTGGTCCGCATAGCGCGACGGAAGTCTCTGGTATTACCGACAAGTTGCCGGACGGTTGGCGCATGGGCCGTGGGCATATCAAGGCGCTCGACGATGCCAAGGCGCATATGGACGGCTATGATACGGGCATCCACTTTGCGGACCATCATATTGGCAAGATCGTGCAAGACCTGAAAGAGCTGGGTGTTTACGAGGACACCGCGATTATCATCAGTGCCGACCACGGCGAAAATCAGGGCGAGCTCAATGTTTGGGGGGATCACCAGACGGCCGATCATATCTGTAATCGCGTGCCGCTTATTGTGCGCTGGCCCGGTGTGACTGATGGCCATCAAGGCCAGGCACGGGACGGTTTTCATTACAATATCGACTTTGCCGCGAGCTTGATTGATCTGGTGGACGGGAAGCTACCGGCGTCGTGGAATGGCAAAAGTTTTGCCGCCGACCTAGTGGACGATCAAGGCGGGCGCGACCATCTGATCCTCAGTCAGGGGGCCTGGAGTTGCCAGCGCAGCGCCCGTTGGCAAGATTGGCTGCTGATTCGCACGTATCATACGGGGCTGAAAGAATTTCCCGAATATATGCTATTTAATGTGAAGGACGACCCGCACGAGACAGAGAATCTAGCGGGGAAGCGACCTGATCTCGTCGGCGAGGGGTTGCGACTGATTGACCAATGGCTCGCTGAACGCATGCGCGACGGGCTGCGCGGCGATCCGTTTTGGGGCATTGTCGGCGAGGGTGGCCCCCTGCACGCTAATGAGCGACGACAGGATTGGGCCGATTATCTCGTACGGTTGCGGCAAACCGGTCGTGGGCACCACGCGGATAATCTTGCAAGATGCGGTGGGCGGCCCTTTACCAGCGGATTGGAAAACTAAGAGATGCAGCCGAATATTCTGTGGATCTGCACCGACCAACAGCGTTATGACACGATTCGCGCGTTGGGCAACGAGCATATCAATACGCCCAATATCGACCGCTTGGTCCGCGAGGGCACCGCGTTTTCACATGCCTTCTGCCAAAGCCCGATTTGTACGCCGAGCCGGGCGAGCTTTCTCACGGGAATGTACGCGAGCACCGTGCACGGCTGCGCCAATGGCAATGACTACTGGTCTGGTGCAGCCCCGTTGGTTACTAAACTTCTGGCCGACGGGGCGGACTACGATTGCGGGCTTGCCGGCAAGCTGCACTTGGCCGGTGCGCATGGCCGGGTTGAGCCGCGCGGCGACGATGGTTATCGCGTATTTCATTGGAGCCATGATTCCCGTGATCAATGGCCTGAAGGCCATGCCTACGCCGACTGGGTGAAGGAACAAGGCCATGTCCTGGCCGATTTGCGCAAGGATACGGCGTCGTTGCCGCCAAAGCTGCACCAGACGACTTGGTGCGCTGATAAAGCCATTGAGTTTATGAACGAAGACCGCGCAGACCCTTGGTTGATGAGCGTCAATATATTTGACCCGCATGGGCCCTTTGATCCGCCGCAAGAATATCTCGACCGCTACGACCCGGTATCGTTGCCCGATCCATTGTGGGGCGAGCAGGATGTCGCAGCTCATGAGAAACTAGGGCCGGTGGATGGAGTCGGATCGATTGACTTGAAGGATGCGAAGGAAGTTACCGCCGCTTATTATGCGATGATTGAATTGGTCGACGACAATGTCGGGCGAATGTTACAGGCGCTAGAAGACAGTGGCCAACGCGAGGATACATTAGTGATCTTCACTTCCGACCACGGCGAATTGCTTGGCGACCACCAACTCGTCGGCAAGGGCTGTCGTTTTTACGAGTGTCTGGTAAGGGTGCCCTTGGTCTGCTCGTGGCCTGGACATATTCGCGAGGGCGTTGTCAGCGACGCACTGGTTGAACTGATCGATATCGTACCGACTCTGTTGCAGGTAGCCGGTGTCGCCGTCGCGGACAGGATGCAGGGGCGCTCGTTGTGGCCGTTGTTGACGGGGGCGTCCGAGGCTGAAGATCATCGGGCCTATGTGCGCAGCGAATATTACCGCGCGCTCAACCCGGACGTGCCGGGACGCGAGCATTTGCAGGGCTCCTATGGCACGATGATACGCGATCGCCGCTACAAACTGGTCTGTTACCACGATCGCGAGATGGGTGAACTCTACGATCTGACGGCAGACCCTGGTGAATTTAACAACCTTTGGGACGACCCCGCATCTTCGCAAGTACGTTTCAGATTGATGAAACAGAGCTTTGATGCTTTGGCCAACGCGGTAGATATCGGCCCTAAACAGGTGACGCAGTTTTAGCCTTTGAGGATTGGATATGTGTACTATCGGTGCCGTGACGCAAAACAGCCGAACTTTTCTCTTGAAAAATTTCGATTATCCACCGGCCCCTACCGGCTGGGCTTTTTTTGATACCTTTGATGGTGGATATCCGCACTTTGCACTGGTTGACCACGACCAACAGGGGCTCAATTCCGGCCTTAATGCACGGGGTTTGGCGTTGCAAATATCGCGCTCGAAGTGTTTGACGAACGCTACCCCTGAACGAGAGGAATTGCGTACAGTCCTCAACGCCGAGGTCCTGACGCGCTCCGCCGATGTCGCGGAGGGACTAGCGCGGGTCGAGGCTTATGCAGCGGAGCATCCTGAGATGTTGGGCGGCAATGTGATGTTGGGTGATCGGGAGCGAATCGCGGTGGTCGAATATTTCGCTGGGCAGGTGCTATCGGAGATTGTCGAAGACGGTTTTCTGGCGCGGGCGAACCATTCGGTCTTAGGGGTCGTCGACAACGAGACACAGGACAGTGTCAGGCGCTACGAGTGGATGGTAGATTTTCTCCAGGAGTTGTATACGTGGTTGCCGACCCTGGATGGGGAGGATGTGTTGGCGCGTTGCCGGACTGTATTGCGGCAGGAGCCCATTCTAAACGGAAATACGCGTTGTTCTTTTATTATTGATGTCGAGGGGGGGCAGGTGGATTATTTGCTGGGGCAGGGGCGGTGGCAAAGTTATTGGCTGGCGGGAGTTAGTACAGCGAGTAGGTGATAGAACGGTTGGCGTTCCAATATGAGGCATGTCCTTCGCTCTCATTATAGCCCGCCATCCCTGACGGTTTCGAACGCAATTTCCCTACGCCGCCATCCTGCGGCTGCCAGGCTTGCAAGCCGCTACGGGAATCCCTCATAGCGGATCTTACTGAATATAGGGGCACATCGCGAAGGCTCTGGATTGTATAAAAATGGGTATAACGACTAGAGATTGTGCGTTTCCGTCACTTCGCCGTGATGTTGTTATGTTCATCGTCCGCTAGTCCCCAAGGCCCCAATGGCGGTATAGTTTCGCCGTGAATTTCGCTGTTTAAATGGAGAGGCGTTATGGGTAAATACAGAGTTGCTTTAGTCGGTTGTGGAGGTATGGGCAGGTCGCATCTGAATACGCTTGAGAAGATGCAGGAGTTTGCGGTCGTCGGTTTGTGCGACGTGGCGGTTGAGTCTATTGACAAGGCGCGAGAGATTTGCGGGGAAGTAGCGGGTTTTAATGACTTCGTGAAGATGTACGACGAGCTGAAACCGGATGTAGTAACGGTGGCGACGCAGACGAGGGGGCATCATGGTCCGGCGGTGGCGGCTTTACAACGGGGGATCTCGGTGTTGTGTGAGAAGCCGATTGCGATTGATTTGCAGGAGGCTGACGAGATGGTTCAGGCAGCCGAACAATCGGGAGCCAAATTGGCAATCAATCAGCAGAACCATGTTAATCCGGCAGTGCGCAAGGGGTTGCAGATGGTGCGGGAGGGAGTGGTCGGCGAGGTGGTGACGATTCGGGGGCGCAATAAATGTGGGCGTAAGAGTGGCAACGAGTTTACCGAGATGGGGACGCATGTAGCGGATATGATGCTGTGTTTCGGCGGTACGCCCGAATGGTGTGCGGGCAGTGTCTGGTGGCAGGGGCGACTGGCGGATGTGGGGGATATTATGGAAGCCAAAGAGATGTCGCCGAAAGACCGGGATTCGGGGTTGGTGGTGGGGGAACGGGCGGTCGGTCAGTACGGTTTTGCGAACGGGGTATTGGGGCAGGTGCATTTTATGGGGTATGAGCAACAGATGAGTGCCAACTACGGTGTCGATGTGTTGGGTGTTGAGGGGCAGTTGGCGATCCGTGCTTCGAACAGATTAGAGCACAGTTTGTGGCATCTGCCGCGGCCGATGGAAGGTTTGCCGTCGCAGTTCGGTGATTGGCAGGCCGTCGATCTGGGCGAGGCGCAGGACGAGGATTCGGTGGCGACGATGTATCGCGAGTTGCTGGGGGCCGTCGCAGAGAATTGCGAGCCGCCCTGTAGCGGCCGAGAGGGGCGTTGGGCTTTTGAGATGGTGTTGGGGATTTATCAATCGCACCGCGAAAGCGGTAAGCGCATTGATCTGCCGATGCCCGACCGTCGCCATCCGCTCGAAGTGTGGCGGGAGGAGGCCTGAGCATGTGCGGATTGAGCGTCGAGCAATATCGCTTCTTCGGCGAGAACGGGTACTTGCGCGTCGAGGGGCTTATCGGCAACGAAGAGTTACAGGCGCTCGACCGCCACTCGATGGCCTTGGCGTGCAACGAAGTTGACTTGAATGGATTGCCGGTCGAAGCGCGCAACGAGGGCACCTCGCCCGCTGATATGGAGGATAAGTATTTTCGTTTTATACAATTTCACAAACACCTAGAGTTGCACGAGCGCTATATGCTGCACGGACGCGTGCTCGATGTGCTGGCGCAGTTGATTGGCCCTGACGTGATGGCGATGCAGTCAATGCTCTTTCTCAAACCGCCCGGCCAGACCGGTCAGGCCTATCACCAGGATTCCTTTTATATCAAGACCTTTCCCGATACGCTGTGCGGCGCTTGGATCGCGATCGACGATTGTGACGAAGAGAATGGCTGTATGGGCTTTGTCGCTGGCTCGAACAACGAGCCGATCCATCAGGAAGTGGGCGCGCCAGAAAATCGCGAGGCGTTTAACGAAAACTTGACCGAGATCCAGGGCGTCGATGAAAGCCGCGAGGTGATGGCGAAGGCGAAGGCCGGCGATGTTGTGTTCTTCCACGGGCACTTGATCCACCGCTCGCGACAAAACCGTTCGGCCGACCGTTTTCGTCGTGCCTATGTCTGCCACTACGCCAATGCGCGATCGTATACCGAGTGGGGCGGTGGCAATTCCGCGCATATTCTGGCGCGGGGGCAGACGCATCTGGAGTATGCAGAGCCGCGTTTCGTCGAGTATGACCCGCTGGCCTAAACCGGATCGTGCCCCCTTGTGAATTCGTTGTAATTCAACGTTTCCAAAAGTAGGTGAGCTTGCACTGCAGCGAGCGGTTGAGCTGGCCGCCGCCATCGGTGTCCCAAGCCTGGCTGTAGACCAGAAAGAGATCACTGCCGGGGCGGTAGCGCCAATTGCACAGCGCGTTAATACCGACGACTTGGCGCTTGGAATTCCATTGCACGAGTCCACGCAGGAATAAGTCCGTGGAGAAGGTGTAGAGGAAGCGGTTGCTCAGCGCGTTGGTTTTGAAGTCGCCTTCGGGCAAGGTGACGCTATTGAATTCGTAGTCGGCGGAAAGCGAGAAGCGGCTATTGACCTTGATCGTGCCGTTGGTCGAGAAGCGGAAGCGCTCACCGGTCCAGAAATCACCTACTTCAATGCTACCGTCGCTGGATAGACGGCGTCCCTCGTCGCTGAAAAAATTGAGACTGTAGGCGGTTAAATCGTGTTCGCCGTCGGGAATGTCGATATTCTCGTGGATCTCGAAGGATTCGTCGAGATTTTCGAAACGCTGCCTGAGGCGCAACCCGAGCCAGTCTCCGGTTTCTAAATTGACATAGGCCGAAAAACCGAAGTCGCGGGTTTGCAGCTGGTTGTCGAGGTCGGTCAAGTAGGTGAACTCTGGGCCGATGGAATAGCGGCGGATCCACGCGGTGTTGGGCAAGGGGCGATAACGCAGGGTGGTGCGGTAGCGGCGGATGCCATCGCGCGGCACAAAGCCGACTTCCGGGTTGAAATCCTCGCCGACGTCGAGATAGGAGGCGTTACTTTCGAAAGCGTCGCGACGGTAGTCGACGGCAAAGTGCCCGGCGTCTTCGCGGCCCTGGTGGTCGGGCGAGAAAGTGCGGGCGGCGAAACCGCGGATATTGAGTGCGGCGTCGAGCAGCGAAAAGTCGGCGTCGAGGCCGAGCGAGCGGTTGTAGTCGGTTGCGGTGCCGGGGTCGCGATTGACCGCGATCAGACCAATCGAGGAGCGCGAGAGAATGTCGCGGCGTAAACGCACGACGGAGAAATTGGTCTGCTGTACTCGGGTGGTATCGATAAAATCGAAATCGACAGTGTCAACGATTGTCGCCTGTTCGAGCAGCGGGGCGTCTCCGGCGAATAATAAACCCGCCTCGTTGCGGTAGCGCTCTTCCGTTTTTTCGTCGCGGAATTGTCTGGCCTCGGTGGTGATATTGAGCACACCGATCTCAAAGCGGCCGCTGCGGCCGGTGAGTTTGCCGCCAGCGAATACCGGCAGGGCATGGCCCTCTTCGAGGCCGATGCGGCGGCTGTAGAACAGCAAGGTCGGCGGGCGACTGCCGCCCCCCGAACGCTGGACCCTCTCGCCGAAGGAAAAAATTCCGGCCCCTTCCAAAAAGAAATCGCGTTTTTCGGGGAAGAACAGGCTGAAGCGGGTTAGGTTGACCTGTTCCTGGTCGGCCTCGACCTGGGCGAAGTCGGTGCGCCAGGACAGATCGAGCGTCAATGCTGGGGTGACCCCGTATTTGAGGTCAACGCCGCTGTCGAGTTTGTATTGTGCGTCGGTGTCGAGGGCTTCGAAGTCGCGGGTGGTGCCTGCTTGCGCGTAAGGCGTGATTTCGAGGCGGGGGCGCTCTTCGAGGCGGCCTAAGCTCGTAAGTGTGCCCAGGCGCGAGGTGCGGTAGTGGCCGCTGAAACCATAGGCCAAAGGCGGCGGCACCAGGAAGACGCGTTCGTTCTTGCGGCGGATGGTCCGGGCGAGGTTGATGCCCCAGGTGGCGTTTTCGCTGACCGCGTAGCGCAGTTGGTCTAGTGGGATCGCCATCTCGGCGGTCCAGCCGAGCGAGTCGATTTGTGCGCGACAACTCCAGACGCAGTCCCAGGACTCGTTGCGGGTTCGGCCCTCCGATGAAAGCGATACGTCGAGACGCGCGCCCAGCGGGTTGGTAGCGAAATAGAAACCGCCGCGGCGGTCGTTGTAGGTATCGAGCACGACTTGCACGTTGTCGTCGTCGCCGAGGTCGCCGTCGCGGCGCATCACTGTGGCGATGATTTGTTCGGGCTGCGCGTCGAAACAGCGGAAACCCAGATAGAGATTGTCGTCATCGCGCAGGATGCGCACCTCGGTCCGCTCGCTGGCGGGCGCGCCCTCATCAGGCTCGCGTTGCAGGAAGCCGGAGACGGGCACCGCTTTGGACCAAGTCGAATCGTTGAGTAGGCCGTCGATCCGCGGCGGGGCAGCTGTTATATGGGCCTGGGCGATGGGGAAGTCAACGGCGAATGCCGTCGAAAATAAAAGGGTCAAGAGCGCGGTCTGCGTGAGGGTCTGCACGATTTGAAAAGTCCTATGTATCGGAGCTAGATACTTGGTCGCTGTAATTGGCTATCGGGTAAATCTAATGAAAAATGGTGAACTTGCGATAGCGCGGATTTCCTTTGCCCGCCGTGCGTCGCGGGGGTATCTTAAGCCGGTGAATTTCACCTAAGACAAGGAGAGGTTGAAATGGCAAAGAAAAAAGCGGTCGCCAAACCCGTATTGTACCAGTGTGCATCGCTGGGTTCACTGGGCGGTTATGGAGGTAAGAAGGAGTGGAGTTGGGAGAAGAAGATCAAGACGGTCAGAGAAGCCGGTTTCCCCGGTTTCGTCAGCCGTATTACTATGGTCAACAAAAAACAAATCGATGATTCGAGTTTGATTTTCGCCTGCACTACGGACTTAGGTGGGGTCAAGGAAGTCAAACCGAAGCTGCGCGCGATCAAGGCCCACGGGGCCCGGGTGGTCAATGTACAGATGCTCGACCACGATACGACGACGAAGCGCGCCCTGGAGGTGGCCCGGCGGTTGATGGATACGGCGGATGAGTTGGAAATGGATGTCTCGATCGAAGTGCATCGAGATACCTGTACCGAGACGCCAGAGAAGGCCTATGCGCTGGCTGAAGGTTTCGAGAAGGCTGAAAAAAGGCCGTTGAAGATGACCTGGGACTTTTCGCACCCGGCGGTGATCAAACATCTTAACCCTCCTTTCTGGGACCGTTTGGCCGAGCGTCCGGACCTGATCCAGCACGCGAACCAGCTTCATTTTCGGCCCTTCAACGGCCAGCACGCGCAGATCCCTGCGCTCGATGCCAGGGGCAATCTCACACCCGAGTTCGTCGATTGGCTCGAATTTGCCGAGCGGGTCTTGGAATGCTGGCTAAAGACCGCGACGCCGGGCCGCGAACTTTTCATTTGCCCAGAGCAGATCGCCGGTGCGTATTATCTCTCGGTCTTCGGCGATCGTTGGAAGGATACATTGGCCGTACAGCGCGAGATCGACAGAGTGTGGAAGCAACAATTGCGCAAGTGGAAGCCACCGCGCTAGTAAATAGAGTTGTGGCCCGGCTCGGTTTATCCTGAGTCGGGCCATAATGGAATTACCCTTAAACCTTGTGCCAGGAGGGCTAAAATGGAAAATACGCAACCGCCGTTGAGCAGCGGTATGCCGGGCGGTGGTCGGGTTTGGCACCAGGTTGAGTTGGCGGACGACGAGCGGCGGCGTTTGCACGGCGAAGGCCATTGTCGTATGCCGGAGCGGATCGAGGCCGGTGGGGCGGTCTATGTCGAATTCACCTTCAAGATCGGCGAGACGGAAATGCCTAAGGGCGGCAAGTTGCGGGTGGCTTGGCGTTGGCCCTTTGATTGGGTGGCGCCCGAGAAGATCAGTGTGCAGTCTGTCTGTGCCAAATTGGCGGCGATTTTTGAACTTAAGGGCGACCTCAATCCCTGGCATCACCACATTGAAATTGAAGTGCTTGAAGGGAAGCTGAAGACCGGTGACCGAGTCCAATTATCGTGTAATGGGTGGCCCGTGCCGACTTTTGCGACGCAGGGCGCTTTTTTCCTGATGATAGTAAACCCCGGGGGCGGGAGCGATTGGATTCGCTTACTCGACCCGCAGAGGTACGAAATAGCACCGGCGGATCCTGTGCGCATGGTGGTGATTGCCGAGGCCGAAGCCGGAGT
>DQLG01000713.1 GCA_015660315.1 Candidatus Latescibacterota bacterium | reverse complement strand
CGAAGAGGGCTATGTGCAAATCGACGCCATCGAAATGACCGACGCCGATGTCGAACTGACCTGCGAACGGATCCAGGCCCTGCTCGAAGCCTCCCCCGAAGCCAAGCAGATGCTCAACGAGCGTTACGCGGGCACCACCATCCCGAGTCAGTGGTCTTGGCTCGGATCAACCCCCGGGCAGATGCGGCATATTACCGGCATCTAAGTGAGCGATCCTTGCTGTCGACATTATACATCGGCAGCCATAATGTAGGGCGCAAAATAGGCCGTAATCCTACATCATAATAGAAAAACGCCAGGTATGCTTAGCAACAATAAAGCGTGCGAGAAAGCACTATTAGCGATTCACAATGAACGACATTCTGAATAGGATCACGATATGACTGAGCTAATCCGACTAAAATGGCAACGAAATTCCGCGAACCCGATTCTGCCGCCCGCCCCCGACTCACCCCACGAGAGCTCGCGCTGCATGAATCCCTTCGCGGTGAGAGTCGATGACGAATATCGATTGTATTATTCCGGCGGCGACACTGCAGGCCATCAACGCATCTGCCTGGCGACAGTGCCTGTCGCCGCACCAGACAAACTCATCCGCCGCGGCATGGTCCTTGACCTCGGTCAGGCCGGTAGCTTCGACGCCAACTGGTGCGTCCTTCCCTGCGTGCATAGATTCGGCACTAAATGGCATATGTATTATAGCGGCAACGAAGGCACAAATCTCGGCCTACAATCCTTCCCTGGCATCGGCTTGGCGACCAGCTGCGACGGCATCCACTTTCAGAAATATTCAACCGAGCCAATAATCACCGGCGACCAGACCGCAGAATTCCCAGGCAACAGGGGCATCGCCGGCGGCGGCTCAATATTGGAAGACGCCCAGCCGGACGGCACCACGCGCTATCGCATGTACTACACCCTAGCCGTCGGCAAAAAGGATCCCGATGTCCGCATTGACCAGGAGAAACACTGTGCAGTCTGCCACAGCACGGACGGTATCCACTGGACGGATCACCGCCTGGTCTTGAGACCGAGACGCGATGTCACCTGCGAGGATATCGCGGTCGCCGCACCTTTTGTCTGGCGGGACGGCGATCTCTACCGAATGTTATACTGCGGCATCGGCACGCGTTGGGGATATTACTCAATTTCCCAAGCCGTGAGCGAAGACGGCTATACCTGGGATTGTGGAGAGGGGGACGAGAATCTGACGCTCGTGCCAGACAGTGATTCGTCATGGGAATCCCAGATGGTCGAATATCCCTGCTTGCTCACAGAAGGCAATCAGCTGCGCCTGTTCTACTGCGGCAACGGCTACGGTGCCACGGGCATCGGTACCGCCCTAACCACAAGTTAATCGAGACACGCTAATGGACCATCACTGCAACACCGATCGCACACATAAATACCCGGCTCCTCCCTCTTTGGTCGAATTGGGTTTGCAAGATCGTCCGCTGCCCAGCAAAAGGTTATCTGGCCAAGACCTGACGAAGCTGAAAAAATTTCGTTTCCAATTGCTGTGCGACTGGCTCGTCGAACAATTTGATCCTTGTCGCATCGCCGATATCGGCGGCGGCAAAGGGCTATTGGCTTATCTGCTGCAGAAAAGCTGCTGGCAAGCCACCGTCGTCGACCCATATAATCAAGCGCTACCGAACAAATACAAGGACCTGCAAAACGACCGGCGGGTGCGCATTGCCCCTACCGAGCGCGTACCTCGCCTCGCCCAACCGTTTACACCCGACTTGGCGGTGGATTTTGATCTGTTACTCGGCCTGCACGCGCACGGCTGCAATATCCGCATCATCGAGGCGGCCAGGGACCAAGGTTGCGATTTCGTGCTCTTGCCCTGCTGTGTCATCGACGAACCGGCAGTCCCGCCCCCCGACAAACACTGGCTACCATGGCTCGCCGACTACGCGCGCCAACAAGGCTTTGCCGTGCAGCATTTTCAATTGAATTTCAAAGGTCAGAATATCGGGCTCTACAACACCGGTCACACCGGTTAGGCCTAAAACTGCGCCCACTTATCCGACAGCAAAACCATTGCCCCCCGATTAGCCCATTCGTCGGAACGGCCCTTCGTCGGTGATCGCGCCAAGCCTATCTTGGCACCGTACCTGAACGAAGGGGTCCCAGAGAATTCCTGCACGAATATAGTCGCTATGTCTAGCGCGGTACCGACTTCGGCAATTCGGCCGACATTCAACCTTGGATTGCGGGAAAGTGGATCACAAACGCGCAGCCGCCTTCCCGTTGCACCTCGAGCCGCCCCCTGATCTGCACGACAAGTACTTGTACTAATTTCAACCCGAGCGACTTCGTCTTAGCAAGATCCAGATCAGCGGACATACCGGCCCCATCGTCCGCAACTTTGAGCACCAGTTCCCCGTCGGCATCGCCCTTTAGCACGATACGCACTTCCCCTTTCCGCCCGACGGGGAAACCGTGTTTGAATGCATTGGAAACGAGCTCATTGAGGATCAGACCGCAAGGCACCGCCAAATCGACATCCAAAGCCACCTGCTCAACGTCGATAGTCAGATCGACGCTATTGGCCTCACGCTCGTACGAGTCCATCAGATCGGTCACCAGTTCGGCGATATAATCCGCCATATCGATCCGCGCCAGGTTATCGGTCTGATAGAGCTTTTCGTGTACCAGCACCATCGTGCGAACTCTATTCTGGGCGTCGCGAAACATATCCAAGACCACCGGATCGTCTAATTGACTAGCCTGCAAGTCGAGCAAGCTTGAGACGACTTGCATATTGTTTTTGACCCGGTGGTGGATCTCTTTGAGCAATAGCTCCTTCTCGCGCAACGAAACTTTCAACGCCTCTTCGGCCACCAAACGTTCGGCGATTTCACGCTCGAGTGCGCCGGTCCGCTCGACCACCCTTTCCTCCAGCTCCTCTTCAGCCCGGCGGCGCAGTCCAAGATCGCGCGAGCGGGAGTAGCCGAGCGAAAGCAACGGGCAGCACGCCTGCAACAATTCAATCAGTTCATCGTTATCGCCAAGAACGCCCTGTAGGCCGAGGGCCAATGTACCTTGCTCGAAAGGTGCATCGATAACTACCTCTGGCCGATACCCGGCCTCGCCATAATCCCGCGTCGCTTTTTCAAACGCCGCGTCCGGAACCCGCTCCCACACTTCTTGGCGCCGCCAATATTTTAATAATTCCTGGTTTGTCGGATGGCCAAGGGGATTGTGCACCATCAGCGCCTTATCCCCTGAATAGATGGTATACGAGATCAGCACGCCGGCCTGTTCATCAATGGTATTCACTCCCAGCGCGTCAAATTCCGAACCCAAAGCGCGCAATTCCCGACTGAAGAGTTCAACCACTTTGGAAAAATCCTCGACCCGCTCCATTTCGAGAATGGTCCGGTGCACATGTGCCAGCATCAACCGCCGCCCGTGTGCCCGCTCGACCTCCTTGCGCTCACTGATATCACGGATGGCCACCATTAGCGCCATACCCTCGCCGTAGGGTATGGCTTTGCCACGCAATTCAGCGGCGAAGATCGAGCCGTCCTTGCGTTCGCCAGTCACCTCATAGGGCTCTTCGTAACCACTTGCGATATTCGCGATGATTAAAGGACGGGATTCGGGAGTACCGTAAGATAACGGGTCGCTGCCGAGGACCTCGCTGCGGGCATAGCCGAACATCTCGGCGAAACTCAGGTTGCAATCGAGCACGACCCCTTTATCGTGGATCAAAATTGCATCGAAAGTCGTTGTCTCAAGTATCGCGAAACGCTCTTCGCTGTGGCGAAGATCATCCTGTAACACGCGGCGTTCGGCCTCGGCCACTTCGACATCGACCAAGCGACGACGCAATGCCGTGGCTGAGGCGGTTTGACTCTCTTCGCTCTCGCTCATATCCGTTTTAATGGGCCTCTAACCAGTTTTCGCCAGTACCCATTTCAACCTCTATAGGTACTTGCATCGGCATCGCCTCGCGCATCTCTTTTATCACCATCGGCGACAGGGTTTCCACCTCATCGCGATGCAAGTCAAAAACTAATTCGTCGTGGACCTGCAATAACATCGCCGAACGAAATCCTCCCTCGCGGATCCGTTTTTGGATGCGGTTCATCGCAATCTTGATCATATCGGCGGCGGTTCCCTGGACCCGGGTATTGATGGCATTGCGCTCGGCACCCTTGCGGGTGGTGGCGTTGCGTGAGTTGATATCGCGCAAATAGCGTCGGCGCCCCATCACCGTTTCGACATAGCCCTTGTCGCGGGCAAACTCGATGGTCTCATCGAAATAGCGCTGCACTCCGGGATACTGGGCGAAATACTGTTCGATCATTTCAGCTGCCTGCTTGCGGGTAACATCGAGCCGTTCGGCCAACCCGAAGGGTGATATTCCGTAAATGATGCCGAAGTTAACCGTCTTCGCCTGGCGGCGCAGCTCGCCGGTGACCTGTTCTTCTTCGACGCGGTAGATCTT
>DQLG01000839.1 GCA_015660315.1 Candidatus Latescibacterota bacterium | reverse complement strand
TCCGCTCACCGTCAGCGCCGCCACCAACAAGCTTTTTCCCGGCAAACGCGGCCCCAAAGTAGATGCCAAAATCCACGAGCGCTACGATGCCGAAGACTTGCTCAGCGCCTTCGTGCGTTTCGACAATGGCGCTTTTTATTCTTTAGAGGGCAACTGGTGCAGCGAGGCCAAGGATTATCACAGTTTTGAATTGACGACCACCAAGGGCACAGTAACCGGCACCCCCTTCACCGTCAAAGTCGATGTCGAAGGAGATATCATCGACCAGACCCCCGCCTTAGACGGCGAAGACGACTGGTTCAAAAGCGTGCACACCCAGGACGCCGCCCTGATCGGCAAATTGCGCGCCGGCGAAGCCTGGGCATTACAAGACGCCCGGCAGTTGCTCAACCTGCAAAAAATAGTCGATGCCTGTTACGAATCGGCGCGCAGCGGCCGCGAGGTGGTGCTTTAGCGAACGAATCTCTTACAACAGTACAACCGCGCTTTAGCAAAACGGGTGAGCCGCTTAATGGATAGTTCACCCGTTTTGCCAAAACACGGGCAAGACTAAACAGCCGGATAACTCTTTTTCCTAAAGTATCCGCCATCTGTAATGCGCGAACCACGTTTTTCAGCCGCCGATAATCCCTTCGACAATCTCCATTTGGCTCATCCGGCCACTTGCGACCTGCAAGTGGCCGCTGCGACCAACCGAGCGATAGGCCTTCCGGGCAAGTCTCTCGGGGAAATGGCGCCCAGTTGCATGCACCAGCAAATGTCCAGGTGCACATAATGCCAAAGCTGTGCGCACATCGCCGAGCGCTCGGATGCCCGGAACAAAGCGTTCGCCCGTCCAATGTCCATCGTCATGCAGATCAAGACGACCCCAATCGATTGCCGTCCGCTCTACATCGCGTACCAACGCCCGAGCGAACAAACTGCAAAGGCCCGCCTGCCCCATGCCGACAAGAGCGCGCTTACCAACTCGCGGATGTTCGTCCAGATACGCCAAAGCCGTCAGTATATCCTGCACCCGACAGGCCATCGTCGCCTGATTATAGGTATGGTAATGGCTCAACTTGGTTTCGTCGTGGCCTGCCCCTTGGGTTGCATTCGACAGCAAGGGTGCGACAACCAGCACGGCCCTATTCGATTGCAATAAGCCCAGGACCATTTTCCCCACTTTACCGCTGGCCCAATCGATTAGCTTCTGGCCGCCGCCATCATCTACAACGAGCACCGCTGGCAACTTGCCCTTTTCTCCGGGCGGCAGGTAAAACATCCCGCGCAATATTTCGCCACGGCCTTTGCGAGCGAGCAACAACTCTGCGCCGACATGGCCTTTCCCACGATGATATCGCACACTCTTTGTCACCAAATCCACATCCACATCGACCCCGAGCAAGGTCGCTAAAGCCGGCCGCATTTCTCGCTGAAAATGCCGGCCTCCATTCTGCAACAGTCCTGCAAAGCGCCTCTCGCTCCTATTGACCACCGCCGCGGTGACCTCCTCAGTATCGAGCGCGTTCGCCGGTTTGTCTCGATCGCTGAAAACCAGCAGGTCTTTATCTTTCTCCACTACATACGGTCGTTCGGCGACACGGCCCCTACCACCGAGGAATTGGCGATTGAAAAAGCCGTAGACGGCCTCGCGGCTCAATTTATTATAGTTGTGCTGGGCGTTGACCTGGACCTGGGTAACTTGCGCCTGGGCACCGTATAATCCGTAGATATCACGCACGGCGGGGTATTCGACTTCCGGCGTATTCACCGTCCAATCGCCGGTGCATGAAACCAGCAACTGCGGTTTCGGGGCCATACAACTGGCGATTTCTACATTGTTGATATCGAGGCGCAAATGCCCCTGATTTTCGCAATTGCAGCCGCCCTGCATTTGCGCTGAGACCATATTGACCACCGCCGCCGCCTTGATGCGCTGGTCTACGGCCGCCAGCAAAAAAGTCTGCGAACCACCTCCGGATGCGCCAGTGCAACCGATGCGTTTGGCATCGACATCTGGTAGCTGTGCAAGAAAATCGACCACCCGGATACTATTCCACAATTGCAGACTCAACCCACCGAGCCCCCATAGATCCTCGCGCCGACCGCCAAAGGTCCGATGCGCAACCTGATCGCTGTCGTTATAACCCACCATATCATAGGCAAAGGCCACCATGCCCTGGCGCGCGAAATTAATGCAGCGCCCGGGTATCGACCCCAATTCGCTATCTTCTATCCGCCCGCGCTGCCAATGGCCGTGTGGGTTAGCGATGGCGGGAAAGGGGCCGTCACCCAAAGGGCGATAGAGATTGCCGCATACAAAAAATCCGGGCATACTCTCAAAAAAAACCTTCTCTACGGCATAACCCTCCCGCTCAATCCGGCCAAAAATACGTGGCCTGAGCGATCTCTTTTCGGGCAGGGGCCACAAACCCGAGCAGACGAGAATATGCCGGCGGATTTGCGCCGCCCTTTGCCGCCATTCCTCCAATGTCCGATAGCGCCGCAATGCCCACGGCGTGCTCGTATGCTTGATCTCGGCGATACGCGCGTCGATTGCAACCACCATGGCTATTTCCTTTTTAAATACTTGATGATGCCGCCCGAATCTTGTGCGATATACAGATTGCCTTCCGCATCAACTGTAATTCCTTCTTGATTATCGCCGGGCAATGCGTGCCCTGCGAGCAGTTCACCCGATCGCCGGGCGTAGAAAATGCCATTAACCGCATCCCCGATAAGAATGAGCACATCGTTATTCGCATCGTAGTGCAAACCGGACACGTCGATAAAACCCGGCTCGAAATAACGCTGGATTGACACCGTTGCCCCTTCGCTGCTGCTGCGCAAGGGCAAGACCACTTCGCAGACCGCGGACAAGTCTTCTTCAGCCGCCAGCTTAATCCCCTGGTTGACCACGTAAAAAACCCCGCCTTCCGGGTGCTCGGCATCGGGCACGAACGCGATGCCCTCAATACCCTGGCCACCTTCTTTGAGCACCGCTTTGCCGGCAACAACGCGGTTGAGCTGAAAAGTGCGACGCAGAGAAAAATCCTCTGGGTCGAGTTCGAGGATTTGCTCCTTGCCCTCGACTGCGACATAGAGCAATCCCGTCGCCGGGTCGCAGGTA
This sequence comes from Candidatus Latescibacterota bacterium, assembly GCA_015660315.1. Classification (GTDB taxonomy): domain Bacteria; phylum Latescibacterota; class UBA2968; order UBA8231; family UBA8231. Next base: position 1,497 of record DQLG01000839.1, on the reverse strand, counting down.
ATGCCCTCGTAATCCGCTTCGCTGTGGTGCACATTTTTTACCACCGTGCCATCGGTGCGAATCTCGCACAGATCCCCCCCGTCGCCGACGGCAAAGATCGTCTCGCGCGCTGGATGGAAAACCAGCCCTGAAGGCTCGTTGAATTTCACCTTGTCGATATTGCCCTTGTAGTGGTAGGGAAAGATGAGGTCCAAAGGGTCGGCACCGGCTAGGTTATAGCTCAGTCCTACTGCGACACAGAAATAGCAGGCGATATTCATTGGCGATCTCCCTTTTTGGATTCGGAAACGCGGACAAAGACATAGGCGATCAAAGAGAACAGAAAGAACAGCAACAACGCCCAGGCAATGCCCTGCAAGGTCTCGATAATCGTGCGGTATACTTCGAGGATCCAACGCTCCTGGGTCAACTCCAGCACCGGTTGCATATCCGTTTCGCGGTGCGGGCCCGCAGGCATCGGCTGCTGAGTTATATAGCGCTCCAATTCCCAGACCCGCACGCCCTGGGAAATGCCGACCACAAAAATGGCAAAGCGCATATAGCGCTCCCAGGCGACGCTGATCTCATCGGCGATGAGTCGTTCGAGAATGCGTTCGATGGGATCTTTAAAAAGACGGGCGACGACAAATGAAACAGCGAGGGCGATTAGGAAGGTGACCGCGAGCAGCGTGATAAACATCGTTTGCTCTTTTCTAACGGGGCCAGAAGATCGCCCGTCGTGTATCGATCAATGGATGAACTTCCCCACCCGGTGCAAAATGGTGCCCCTTAGGCGTTATAATATGTATGGCTTCACTGGCCCAGTCCACCAGCAGGATCCACACTGCCCCGGCGTCCTCCACCACCCGTATCAACCCCGGCACTTGGCCGCCTTCCGTCGCAATATCCTCCGGTCGGATTCCCAACAACATTTCACCGGCGGGCGGGCCCGTGCCAACCGGCATCAATTGCACACCCGCCGAATTTACCCAGCCCTGCTTTTCGCGCCGGACAGCGATAATATTGATCGCGGGCTGTCCCAATTGCCTGGCGACCATCGGCGATACTGGCCGACGGTAAATATCTTCGGGCGTGCCCTCTTGTAGGATGTATCCTTCGGCTAATACCGCGACCCGGTCACCCATCGACAAAGCCTCGGTCTGGTCGTGAGTCACATAAATCATTGGAATGTGCAACACCTGCCGCAAAAGCGTTATTTCGACACGCAGCGACTCTCTGAGTTTCGCATCGAGATTTGTCAGCGGTTCGTCGAGCAGAAAGAGCTTTGGCCGACGTACAATCGCCCGACCAATCGCCACCCGCTGCATCTCCCCGCCCGAGAGTTTTGCCGCCGGCCGATCGAGCAAGTTTTTAATACGCAAAAGCCCCGCCGCCCAATCGATTCGTTCGTCGATTTCTTTTTGCGGCAATTCTCGCCCCGGTGCCCTAAGCGGAAATTCCAAATTGCGCCGCACGCTCCAATCGGGATAGAGCGCGAAATTCTGAAAGACGAAAGCC
>DQLG01000852.1 GCA_015660315.1 Candidatus Latescibacterota bacterium | reverse complement strand
TTGGCGTCTTGCGGGTGCTTCGGCGTGGCAGCGTTTGGCCTTGGCACCGGGTGAGGCGCATCAATGTATTTTGGGGGACAACACATGAGCGAGCATATTTTTGCCGGTCTCGACGGTTTGCCGCGCACTGCAAAGCCGCGCACTGCTGGTTTAACAATGGTGATCGACTGGGGTTTGGGGCCGCATGCGCAGGAGGATCTGTTGACCGTCGGGGCCGATTATGTCGATCTGGCCAAGGTCGCCGTCGGCGTATCGCGGCTATTGCCCGATGATTCGTTGCGGCAGAAGATCGGTGTATACCAGCAACGCGGTGTCGAGCCTTTCCCCGGCGGCCAGTTTCTCGAATACGCCGAGATAAACGGTCTATCTGAACAATACTTGCCGGCGGTGTGCGAAGCTGGTTATCGCTGGGTGGAGGTCTCGGATAATCTGGCGCCGGTCGGTTTAGCGTGGAAACGGGAGATGATTGCGAGGAGTGTCGGAGAATTTGGCCTCAAAGTGCTGGGGGAAGTCGGGCAGAAAGAGGGTTTAGAAAGCGCGGCGCCTATGGCGGTGGATGCGGAGACCTGTCTTGAAGCCGGGGCGCGGATTATCCTATTGGAGGCGGCTGAGCTGATTAGCGATGATCCGGATACGGCGCGCGAGGTGGAAGAGGTGGTGGTGGTGGCGGGCATCGAGCGGGTGATGTTCGAATTGCCGGGGCCGTGGATCGAAGGGGTGGCGTTGCACGATATTCACCGGCTGCGCCGCGAGTTGCTGCGGCGCTACGGTTCGGAGGTCAATATGGGCAATGTGAGTCCGGACGAGGTAATCGTTGTTGAAGCGCTGCGGCGGGGCCTGGGCGCCAATGCAGGTGGCGAAATGCTATAATGGGGGACATCGAACGCATTGTGGAAGGAGTGTATCCAGCCGCCGCTCTGTTGGCGGGCATGCAACTGGATCTCTTTACGCCCTTGGGGGAAAGGCCATACGGCGCCGGCGAATTGGCTAAGTTATTGCATGTGCAGCAAGAGCAGCTGGAAACCTTGCTCTACGCGTTGGCCGCGGCGGGTTTACTGTGCGTGCGCGACGGGCGTTTTGCCAATGGCGAGGAGGCGGATCGACGCTTGGTGCGCGGGCGTAGCGGTTTTGTTGGCGATAAACAGCTGATGTGGTCGCATTGTTTTGCGGCGGTTTTGCATACGGCGGAGAGTGTGCGCAGCGGTCGTCCGGCGGCGCAGGTCGATTTCTCCGCTCGTGATGATAGTGAATTGGCAGAGCTATTAGGTGGCTTGCACCCCGGGGCTAAAAACGTTGGTCGGGAATTGGCGGCGCTACTCGATATTGCAGAGAGGGCAGAAGTGCTCGATGTGGGCGGTGGGTCCGGTGGGGTGGCGTTGGGGCTTCTCGAAGTGTGTCCCGGGATCGCGGTCACCGTAGTGGAATTGCCCGAGGTCGTCGCGCTGACGCGGCGTTTTATTGCCGGCGAGGGGCAGGCCGAACGGGTGCAGGTAATTGAATGCGATCTATGTGCAGAGCGGCCAGTGGGCGCTTTTGATATGGCGGTACTCAAAGCCTTTGTGCAGGTGCTCGCGGTGGATGTGGCTAAGCGGGCACTCGTGCATGTTTATCAGGCGCTTGCGCCTGGGGGGTGCGTCGTGATTTACGGCGATATGGTTGACGACTCGCGAGTCGAGACACCTGAGATGGCGCTTTTTTCGTTGTTTTTTCTCTCGGCGTACGAAAGCGGCCGCGCCTATACTGAAAGCGAGTACCGATTGTGGTTGCAGGAAGCGGGTTTTGTGCGCGTCGAGGTATTGGAACAGGGCGTGTTACTCGCTCATAGGGAAGGTTAGTATGAGCGCGGAAGAACAGCCACCCACTTTCGCCGACGTGCAGGCGTCGGCGGATTTTGTCGGTGCGCACCTGCCGCCGACGCCCTTGCTGCACTGCTGGAAATTATCCGAGTCGCTTGGTTTCGCCTATCACGCCAAGTGCGAGAATCTGCAACCGGTGGGTGCCTTTAAGGTGCGCGGCGGGGTCAATCTGCTCGGGCGGCTGGATGCGGCCGAGCGGCAGCGGGGTGTGATCAGCGCTAGCACCGGCAACCACGGGCAATCGCTGGCTTTTGCCGGTCGGCTATTTGGTGTGCCGGTGGTCATCTACGGGCCCGAGCACAATAGCAATCCGGCGAAAGTGCAGGCGATGCGGGCGTTGGGGGCCGAGGTGCGGCTCTTCGGCCGGGATTTTGACGAGGCGCGCGAACAGGCCGAAAAAGCCGTGCAGGAGGAAGGCTATCACTTTGTGCACTCGGCCAACGAGCCTTTGCTGATCGCTGGCGTCGGCACGATGGGGCTGGAGATTTTTGCCGAGTTGCCGGATGTTGATGTCGTGATCGTGCCGGTCGGCGGAGGTAGTGGCGCTTGCGGTAACGCGTTGGTCGCGCGCCATTTTAATCCACAGGTCGAAGTTGTCGCCGTGCAGACGGAAGGTGCGCCCGTCTGTTATCGGGCCTGGAAAGAGCGTCGGCTGGATGTGTCGGGGCCGATGACTACTCGGCACGAAGGTTTGGCGACGCGGGTGGCTTTCGAGATGACCACGCGTATGATGTGGGATCTGGCCGATCGTTTTGAACTGGTGACAGACGCGGAGATCGATATGGCTGTCGGTTTATTGGCGACCGAGGCGAAACTGGTCGCCGAAGGGGCGGGGGCTGCGTCGTTGGCGGCGGCGATAAAGCTAAAGGACTATCTGCGCGGCAAGAAGGTGGTGGGGATTCTGAGTGGTGGTAACGCGTCGCCCATGCTTTAGTCGCCGATACAGCGCTGTACGACGTCTTTGATCTCCTTCGCGCCATCGGCGAAGAGCGCGTCACGTATACCGTGGCAATCATCCTCACTCAAATTAAGTTTTTCGAGCACCCTGGGGTCGTAGTGGGGTTGCTCGTCGGGCAGGTAGCCCATGGCCAATTCCTTGCTCAGGTTATTGGCCAGATGCACCAGGCAGACCAGGTCCGAAGGGTTTTCGGGCACGGCGTGTGTGGCGACGGCGTCGACCAGCCCCTTGTCGACTTTGGATTTCATCAGCAGCAGCTTGCCGAGGTATTCGTGGTTCGCTACGTCGCCCAACTCGATCTCGGCTGCACGGAAACTGCAGTGCAGTCGGTGCATCGTCTGCAGGACCTCCTCGAAATGGGACCAGAAGAAGAAGCCGAGCACCAACTTGCCGATATCGTGCAATAGCGAGCCGATCCAATAGTCGTTGAAGGGGATCGACTGCTGGAACTCTACCATCTTATTCTTGTAAAGGCGGTCGGCGATCAGGGCGCAGCCGACCGAGTGCGTCCAATAGCGTTCGAGGTTGAACTGACTCTCCTGGGGTTTGACCAGATTGTTCATCAGTTTGACCTGCTGGGCGATGGCGGCGACCTTCTTGCGGCCAATGCGCACTAAGGCTTCTTGTAGAGGCCAGTCCCCCTTGTGCCCGACGCCGGCGAAGATCGGTGAGTTGACTACTTGCAGCAGTTTGTGCACGATCGCCGGATCGCTGGTGACGACCTCGTCGAGATCCTCGACCGAGGTCTGCGGGTCCTCGACCATATTCATGATTTTGAGGGCGACTTCCGGCAGAGTGGGTAGCGTTTTGAGGTACTTCAGGCGGTTTTCTATTTTCTGTTGCGCCACTTCGAAGGGCAGTTTCTGCACCGCGTGGTAGAGGTCGCCGATATCGCGTTGGGCGAAAATGCGGCCGACGATGTCTTGCACCCCGGCGTCACCCCCCTTGAAAGCGCTTTCCCAGGGGCAGTAGTGGATGTTGTCTATGCGGTGCAGTAGGGTTTGGTGGTCGCCGATTAGTTGCTGGGGCAATACTAAGAACAGCAGGATGTCGCCGTTGAGACTGAGGCTGGCGATCGAGTTTTTGCTGTCGATCTTTTTATGCTCGATCACGAAGGCGCAGCGGATGCGCCGGCCGTGTTT
>DQLG01000301.1 GCA_015660315.1 Candidatus Latescibacterota bacterium | reverse complement strand
TATTGGGATATTCACCTAGGGTCATATAGGCAATATTGAGCAACCAGCGCGAGGTTAGATCGAAGGGGCTTTTACGCAAAACCTCGCTATAGAAACGAATCGCCGACCGTGAACCAGTCTGGTCTTTGTGTACGCCGGCCGCTTCAATAGGCAATAAACAAGACGCCAGATTGTGGCTCTCTAGACAGTTTTTTTGTTCCCCTAGGCGCAAGTAGGAAAGGGCGAGCATTTCTTCAAGACTGGGGCGGGTACGCAGCCGGTTTGCCCCGGCTTGGCCGCGGACGGCCTGGAATAGATCCGCGGCAGCCGCGGATTCGCCCGCTTGCAATAACTCTTTGGCCAATTCGATCTGGTGGCTAAGCTTTTGCACTGCACTTTTTGCCGGAGGCCGTTTTCGCAACCAGGCGACTCGATGGGCGTTGAGATAGATGTTTTTTTCCGGGTTTATTCCATCTACCAATTTGGCTAGGCGTTGGGCCATGAGCTTGGTCCCAGGTGCTTGATAAGGCTCGCTGGTACAACCTGAGTGTGCGAAGGCAGATAGAATAAGGATAAATAGTATCATATACATATAGCTTAAGATCGAAAAATGCAGTATAAAAGAAAACCCCCTGGTTGTTGCTAGGGGGTATAAACAGACGAATGCGAATCTTGATATAAAGGCGCCGGCTTTTTGGTCTTTGCAAAAGCAACGCAGAGAAGAAATAGACTTAGACCGCAATCGCCTCCACCGCCAATGGTGGCACTTACTTGGCGGGGTGGTTGGGGGCTGTTACTCGGCTATCTCACCCAACAGCGTGTGCGATGTCGTGTCGGTGACCCGTATATTTACGATTTCGTTCGCTTGGATTTCTTGTGTTAATATGGCCGTTTTCCCCTGGCGTGTACGGCCGTAAAAACGAGGTTGACCGTCTTTGGCTGGACGCTTGGAAGGACCCTCTACCAGCACTTCGACGGTTTGGCCGATGTATTGTTGGTTGACCTCGCGCGAGATACTCTCTTGTAGTTTGATCACTTGCTGCAAGCGTTGGCCCTTTATTTCCTCTGGAATGTTATCGTTCATCTTCTTGTGCGCGTAGGTGCCTTCGCGCGCGGAATACTTAAACATAAAAGCTGAATCGTAGCGAATCTCTTCCATCAGTTCATAAGTCAGGCGGAAATCCTCGTCGCTCTCACCGCAAAAACCGGTTATGATATCCGTAGTCAGGGCAATGTCTGGGATCGCGATTCTCAGCTTGCGAATAAGCTCGCGGTATTCTTCGATAGTGTACCCGCGTTGCATCGTATCCAGTTGTTTGTTGGAGCCGCTTTGCACGGGAAGATGCAGACTGGGGCAAACCTCGTTGACTTCGGCCATCGCGGCGATAACTCGATCGGTGAAATCAACCGGATAAGGTGAGGTAAAGCGCACTCGCTCTATGCCATCAATAGCGCTGACCTCACGTAAGAGATCAGCGAAGTCCGTATCGCCTTCGCGATAGGAATTGACCGTTTGGCCGAGCAGTGTGACCTCTTTGAAGCCTTCTTGCGCGATACGTTTGACCTGGTCAACGATCTGTCCGGGGGACACACTGCGTTCACGGCCACGCACATAAGGAACAATGCAAAAGGTGCAGAACTTGTCACAGCCGCGGATAATTGTCACCCAAGCGTTGGTGCCGGTTCTACGCACTGGGTCGACGCCGATATAATTCTCAGCCCGGTCAAGACGCACATCGAACAGAGCATCGTCGCTCGATTGCGCCAATATTTCGGGCAGGCGTCGGTAGGCGTCTGGGCCCATTACCAAATCGACAAAAGGTGCTCGAACAGGTAGGGATTTACTCAAATGCTGCGCCATGCAACCCAAAACGCCCAGGGTCAGGTTAGGGCGGTGGGCGCGTAAACCATTGAGTTGGCTGATGCGCCCGATGACTCTTTCTTCGGCGTGCTCGCGCACAGCGCAAGTATTGAGCAGAATGATATCGGCTTCTTCGGCCGCGGTGGTAATTTGATAGCCGGATTCATTGAGAATACTGGCGACTAATTCGCTGTCGGCGACATTCATTTGGCAGCCGTAGGTTTCTATATAGACACTGCGACTGCCGGCTGCTGTGCCGGGTCGAGATGCGGCGGGGCGATATTCTACGTCTTCTAAAATCGGCAGGTTCATATACTTGCTCCGAAGACCAGGTCTTCGCGGGCTTGTTCTACTTCGACATCTATCAATCGGTTATTTTCCGCCGTGCCCGTAAAAAGCGCCTTGATATAGTTGTCGCTCAAACCGACTTGCAGGCCAGTCCCAGGATCCTGCCGTCCCTCTGTGAGTACTTGCAGACGTCGGCTGACAAAGCGTTTGTGGAAGGCCAGACGCTTCTCTTCGCTTAGGGCGATTAGTTCGCGGGCGCGTGATTTTTTGGCACTTTTTTCTAGATGCTCGCCGAGTTTTTCGGCGGCAGTACCTTGGCGCAACGAATAGGGGAAGACGTGCAAATACGTCATCGGCAGATCGCATAATAGGTTTTTGGTCTGCGCGAATTGTTCTTCTGTTTCACCCGGGAAGCCCACCATGACATCGGCGCCGATGGCGCAATCTGGGATTCGTGTGGCGATTCGCTCGATGCGTTCGGTGTAGTAGGCCCTGTTATAATGTCGCCCCATGCGTTTGAGAATCTTGTCGTCGCCGCTTTGCAAGGGCACATGGAAATGTCGGCAGAAGATCGGTGAGGCGGCGGCAAATTCAATTAACGCGTCATCGACATAGCCGGGTTCGATGGAGTTGAGCCGCAGGCGCGCGAGTCCGTCGATTTCACTGATGTCAGTTAGTAGCGACACGAGAGCGTGTTGGTCGTCCTGATCATAACCATAGCTACCCGTGTGCACTCCAGTTAGCGCGAGTTCGCGATAGCCGGCCTCAACCATAGAACGGGCTTGCGCGACGATATCGGCCGCCTTCCTGCTCGAACTGTGGCCGCGAACCGAGGGAATGATGCAATAGGTGCAGTGTTCGTCGCAACCATCCTGTATTTGCAGCATGCCCCTAGTGCGACCCTGGGTGACGGCGCCGTCGATGGAAAGGAATTGTTCGGTGCGCGGGCGCTCTTGGGGGGAGAAGGAATTTGCCGTGGTGCCACCGAGATGTGCTTCGAGTTGCTCTATGAGTTGTGCTTTCTGCCCGTTACCGATAACCAAATCCGCCCCGGCATCATCGAGTTCCTCCGGCCGTCGTTGTGCATAACATCCGGTGGCGACGACGGTGGCGGCGGGATTCTGTCTTTTGGCGCGCCGCACAGCTTTGCGCGAGTCGGCATCGCCGGAACCAGTCACGGTGCAGGTGTTAACGACATAGACGTCGGCTTGCGCGCCAAAAGGTACGATTTCATACCCGCGATGATCTAAGCCATTAGCCAGTGCTTCAACCTCATAGCTGTTGAGTTTGCAGCCGACATTTTGCAAGGCGACGCGTAGCGTTTTATTGGATGGTGGAGTGCTCATAGTCTGCGGGATTGTTTAGGGACGGAACAGACTATAAAAATTAAAGATATGGCAGCAATTGGGCAATGGCTGCTCAAGCCGGTTCCAATTGTGCGTAGGCGACGGCAACGCGTTTGACTTGGGTCTGGAAACGTATGGAGAGTTTCATTTTTTCGCCATGGCCTTCGCGTTCGACGATCTGACCACGTCCCCATTTAGGGTGGCGGACCCATTGTCCTACGGCTAAGAAGTCGTCGGAGTCTACGAACTCACCGAATTCGGCCGCGTTTTGCATCACCTGTGGCGGTTCGTCCCATTCGTAGTGTACGCCTTTGGGTGTCGGCTTGGGCACTGGTTTGACCTTGCGCGTCGGCGGGCCACCGCGCTGCTGGCGGGAACGGGCAAACCCACGGTCTATTTCAGAACTTGATTCAATGAGTTCCGTTGGGATTTCGCTGAGGAAGCGCGAAGGCTCGCACTCGATCATATTGCCATAGGCATAGCGTCTGAGCGCATAGCTGAGGTTGAGTTTTTCCCTCGCGCGAGTCATGCCGACATAACACAGGCGGCGTTCTTCTTCTATAGCCTGTGGATTGACGCGACTTTCGTCTACGGCCCGGGCGGTCGGAAAGAGGTTTTCCTCCATGCCGGAAATGAAGACTAAAGGATACTCCAAACCTTTGGCGCTATGCATCGTCATCAGGGTGATCGCATTTCCTTCTTCGCCATTTTCATCCGCCGAACTCATCAGCGATTTTTCTTCGAGATAGGTTTCGAGCGAATTTTCCTCGTTGGTATCGAAATACTCCGTCATTTCTGCCATTAATTGATCAATGTTCTGTTCGCGTGCTTCGGCTTCAGGCGTATTTTCCTCGCGCAGCATCTCGCGGTAGCCGCTCTTCTCGACGACCTCATTGCCCAGTTCGGGCAGATCAAGGGTCTCTTTCGCAGCGATCAGGTTACGCAAAAGACTTGAGAATTCACTGAGGCTCTTTGTCGCCCTGCCGCCGAGATTGGGCACCTCATTTACTTGCTCTAAGGCGGCAAACAGGCTGAGGCTGTGTTCTTGCGCGAAAATTTGCAGTCTTTCCAGCGATGTGTCGCCGATACCGCGACGGGGGGTGTTGACAATGCGGCGCAGCGTGACATCGTCGATAGGATTAACCAAGACCCGCAGATAGGACAGGATGTCCTTGATTTCTTTGCGATCATAAAAACGAATACCCCCGACGATAATATAGGGGAATCCCGACCGTTGTAATTCCTCTTCGAGAGGACGTGATTGCGCATTGGTGCGATAGAGTATCGCGGTGTCACTGAGACCATAGCCACCCGAACCGGTTTGGCGGCGAATCGTATCGATTATATGGCGGGCTTCGCGGCGGTCGGTGTCGCATTCGACGACCTTGATAGGGTCGCCTTCCGGACCTTCGGTCCACAGTTCCTTGCCTTTGCGGTCTTGGTTGTTGCCGATTACCGCATTAGCGGCGGAGAGGATGCGGGCGGTCGAACGGTAGTTTTGCTCGAGACGGACGATATTGGCGTCTGGATAGTCGCGTTCGAAGTCGAGGATATTGCGAATGTCGGCGCCGCGAAACTGATAGATCGACTGATCGTCGTCGCCAACAACGCAGATGTTGCGGTGATGGGCGGACAACTGGCGGCAAAGCATATACTGAGGTTTGTTGGTATCCTGGTATTCGTCGACGAGGAAATGTTCAAAGCGCTCTTGGTATTTTTTCAGGATCTCCGGATGGCGGTTGAACTGGCGTACGACCTCGATTAGCAAATCGTCGAAGTCAAAGGCGTTATTGCGCCGCAATTCGGTTTCATAGGCGGTGTATAACTCAGCCATTTGGCGTTTGCCAGGAGCCTCGCCGGCTTGGCGGGCGAACTCCGTTGGGTCGAGCATAGCGTTTTTGGCCTGGCTGATCTGGCCGATAACCTGGCGTGGGGTCAATTCTCGTTCGTCGATATTGTTGGCTTTGAGCACGCGCCGGATAACTGCGCGACGGTCGTCTTCGTCGTAAATAGAAAAATTAGAGTCGAGCCCGAAGCCTTCAGCTTCGTAGCGCAACAGGCGCACGCAAATCGAGTGAAAAGTGCCGATCCAGATATCCGAAGCCAGGTCGCCGACTAAAGTCTGCACTCTTTCGCGCATCTCCCCGGCGGCTTTGTTGGTAAAGGTCACGGCAAGCACTTTCCAGGGCGCGATGCCGATTTCATTGACCAGTGAAGCGATGCGATAAGTGAGTACGCGGGTCTTGCCCGAGCCGGCTCCCGCTAATACCAATAGGGGCCCGTTTATGGTTTCGGCGGCACGGCGTTGGGCGGGATTCAGAGCGCTTAGTATGGACATGAAAAACCAACGGGTAAAGCGGGGAGTATCATGTGGTAGTTAGGATCAGCCAGGGAGGTAGTATATAGTAGGAGACCAGCAAACCCTGTCAAGACTTCAATTGGTTTGTGAGCGACGAGCGAGCCGTTCTTGTTGTTTGATCTGGCGTTTAGCCCGTTCGTGCTCTTTGTTGGTGCGGCTGAAAATATGGGTGCCGTCGCCACGAGCGACAAAGTAGAGATATTCCGTATCTGTTGGATAGAGCGTCGCCAGTATCGAGGCCTTGCCCGGGTTGCCGATCGGGCCGGGCGGTAACCCACGGTGTCGATAGGTATTGAACGGCGATACGACTCGCAAGTCGGCATTGCTCAAGCGCCTCTTGTGTACCCCGAGTGCGTATTCGACCGTGGCACATGATTCAAGACGGCGATTTAGTTTGAGGCGGCGCTGGAAGATGCCAGAGATGACCGGGCGTTCTACGGCCGTTACGGCTTCGCGTTCTACAATGGATGCCAATGTAACGGACTGATGTAGCGATAGGCCAATCGAATCGAGACGGATAAATAATGAATCGGCGAATACGCTTTTGAATTGCTCTACCATGATGGTGATTATTTCTCGCTCGTTCGCTTTGGGATCGAAGAAGTAGGTTTCCGGGAAGAGATAACCCTCGAGTGTTTCTGTATCAAAGCCAAGATTGCGAATAAAGCGGATGTCTTCTGTAGCAGCGATAAACAAGCTTGAATCGACTAGACTCTGTTGTTGCAATAGGCTGGCGATTTGGTGGCGGGTTAGCCCCTCTGGGAGCGTAGCCCGTTGCGTTTGCACCGGAGCTTTGAGCAGGTCTTGTACGATGCCTGCCGTATCGTGGCTGCCATCGAACAGGTAGGTGCCGGCTTTAAGGCGGTGACCCAGGCCTTTGAGACGGACGGTCCAGGCAAAGACCGTTGCGCTCTTTACTAGGTTTTCCCTTTCGAGTATTTCACCGATACGACGGGCACTGGCTCCCTTTGGAATGAGAATCTGCCGCAGGGGTGAGGAATCTGTCGGAAGACTATAGTACCAAAAAAGAGTTAAGGGAATTGCGCAGCATAATAGCCCCAGGCCGATATAAATCGGGGCTAAGCGCCGCCAGAACGAAGTGGCTGATGAATTGGGTTGTGGGGGCATATTGGAAAGAAGGACCGATCGTCGTCGCATGTCAAGAGATCAATGGCGGCTCAAAAGCCGCAAAAAGAATTTGTGCAGTCCTGGGTTGAGCGGTCGGGGGGCTGGGACGGGTTTCGATGTGTCTGCCGTCAGAATCTCGTTATGTGTTTTGCTGGTTTTGCTGGTTTTACTAGTATCGCTGGACGAGAAATCCTGGAGTTTGGATTTGAAGGCGTTGTAGCGGCGACGGCGGCGGATATAGTCCTCGCCCAATGTGTCGAGGCTCGGTGGGCGATGATCTTCCCAATCGGAGCGCGCCGAGTCCATGGCCGGTACTAGGTCTGCAAGGGGTTGGCTCTGGCCTATGCATTTCTGATGTGCGGCGAGGTGGATTAGGCGTCCCTCTGAAATAAGGGCCTGGCCACTTATACCCATTGCTGCAAAAGCCAGAGACCGCCCGCTTTCTTTGAGCGATCGATTATTGAGGACTTTGCTTTTTTGACAGGCTTCGATGATATGGGGCATGAAATGATGTACCCGATCGGGGTGGACCACTTTGTCCGAGGGTTGCGTTAGGGCCTCGACCATGGCACTGCGCAGTACTTGGTCATAGCGGTCCTCAAGGATTTCGGGATCGCCAAATAGTTCGATTACCAAATTCTGTCCGATGGAGCAAATCGCACCTACCTGGCCTGGTTGCAGGGGGAATATGCTACTGAGCGATTGCAATTGATTGGAATTCTGGTCGAGCATGGAGTGAATATTGTGTGTATCAGAGGCAGTCGCGGTATCCGATAGGTAATTCTTGATCCGGTCCCAAACCCAATATTGCGGAGGCTCTCCGAAACGCGCGAGTTGTTCCATCTTATAGGCTCGTAAAGGCCAAGGGCAGGCGTCGGCGCGCGAGAATTCGGCCTGATATTCAGTGGCTCTCCCTTCCTCGACGCAATTGACGGGCAATGCGGCTTTGCGTTGGGGGCCTAAGAGGCAGCTGAATTGCACCGAGCGCAACTGGGTCGAACCAATGAGGATCTCCGATTCTCCAGCTAGAATCGACGTCGGTAGGGGGTTGTCGGCCTGGACTCTGCTGACCACGCCGGTATCGGTTAGTCGCAATCCTTTATTAAGTGCTTCAGACAGGGTGATAAGATCGGGTGGGTCGGCGGTAAGCTCGAGCGGGAAGATCGGGTAGACGACCATGTTCTGCAGTTTGCCGCGCGGATCGTAAACGGGAGGGCCGACAACGACCCCTTGCAGATGCTCACCTAAGTTTTTGGAAAATGCCAGGCTCATAAGCTCAACGCAGTAGGGCCTCGGCGAATTTATAGCTGCCGAAGGCAAATCCGAAACTGCTATAACCAGCCAAAAGGGCGAGGACGATGATCAGGGGGAACAAGAGCACCATCTTACCGTCGAGGCTAGAGTTGTCGCGAAGTCCTAAGATGGCGAGTGTTGCGTCATGGCCGAGTACGGCACCCAATAGGGAGGAGCAACTGGCTAAGGCGAACTGGGTTGTTTTCCAGCCGAGCAGATAATTGAACAGGTAGACCGAGGAAATTACCATAAAGATACACAGTGGCCAACGAAGGTGGCCACCGAGGAACTGTTGTAGGCCAAGTGTGTATAAAACAACAGCTGAATAGGGGCCTAAAATTAGCATGCCGGCAAGGATGCAGACGGCGACGGTTAAGATAAGACGAGGGTGTGGGTTCCAAAGTGCAATAAGAAAACCAGTTATAAAACAAATGATGAGAAAATTTCGCGCTAGGCCGAGACGGCTGGTAAAACTGGCTTGGGAATTCATAGGGGGAACAGTCCGACGCAGGTCGGCTAGCGGTAGAATTCTTCTTCGGACCCATCGAGAATGCGCTGGATCTTTACGGCGCGACGCTTGCCGTCGAGGCCTGGAAGCCCGAGGAATTTAGGCTGGTTGCCGAGGAAGACGATGGCGGGATCGTTCTTATTGGTATCGAGTTTGACGATATCCCCCTTACGTAAATCGGCTAATTCTCGCAACGGCAGAGAGCCCTCAGCCACTTGAACTTTGACGGGCACTTTTACATTGTCCAAGGTGCGATTATGGCTCAATGACCGTTCGGGGGCAAGGCGTTTTCCACGCTGTTTGTAGTTTGGGGAGAGTTCGGGCAACAACGGTTCAAGGGCTGTTAGGGGGTAACAGAGGTGAATTAGGCTCTGGACATTGTTTGAATGTGCCTCAAAGGCCAATAAAACGACGGGGTCCGAACTGTTGGCAATTTGGATAAACTCGGGATTTGTTTCCATTATGATATCGGAAATGCGGACCGGGGTCGCCAATTCCCAGGTTGACTCTAGATCGCTAAAAACCCGATTGACTAGTTTGTTGACGATATTGGATTCGATCTGGGTCAGTGGGCGGGGTTCACCTTCATATCCGCGCCCCTGGCCGCCGAAGGCTCGATCGACAAGGGCCATTAGTAGTTCGGGGGCAAAACACAGAACGGCTGGGGCGTTTGGTGGATCCATGGTGAAACTATAGGCGGAGCAGGGCGTGTTTAGCGAAAGAATAAATTCGCTATAGATCACTTGATCGACAAAGGCGAGATCGACATCTATGACCATCCGCATTGAACCGGCGAGAGAGGAAGAAAACAACCGGGCAAATTGCTCATGGATGCTCTCAATAACGCGCAATTGGTCTTTGTTGACGCGTTGAGGCCTTTTGAAATCGTAGGATAGTGGCGCATTGACTAATGGGTCGCCACCCGCCTGCACATTGGATTTACCAGCAGAAGCGAGCAGGGCCTGGAGTTCTTCGTCGCTTAGATCTTCGGACATGATAACAACGCCTAAGGTCCTGTAAGAGATGGACTAATGACTCTGAAAAGTATCATGGCCAAAGT
>DQLG01000651.1 GCA_015660315.1 Candidatus Latescibacterota bacterium | reverse complement strand
CACGATTTTATTGGAGGGCACGCCAACTTCGGGACGGGACCGAGTTTTCTCGACGATGAAGTGTGTTATACAAATATCTTGGCCGCCAATGGGTGGAGATGCGGTCTGTCCGGCAAATGGCACTTGGGCAGTTCCTCCCTGCCGCAGTGTGGATTTTCTCACTGGTTCGCGCATCCGGGCGGGGCGAGCGCCTATAACGATCAGAATATGATCCGCAACGGTATAACAGAGCTCGTGCCCGGTTATCTGACGAATGTAATTACCGATGACGCGCTCGCTTATATAGACGCCCAGGCAGAAGACAAAATTCCATTTTACCTGAGCGTTCATTATACGGCGCCACACGCGCCGTGGATCGGCCACCCTCAGGATATTATGGACTCTTATGACGACTGTGCTTTCGAGACCTGTCCACAAGAACCGCTGCATCCGTGGGCAAAGGTGCCCGAGGACGATGCCGGCCTGCCGGCCCGCTCGGCGAAAGGGCTGAGCAACAATCTAGGGCAGCGCGAAAGTCTGAAGGGGTATTATGCGGCGGTGACGGCGATGGATCTGGATGTGGGGCGGATTTTGGACCGGCTGGAAGAAAAGGGATTGCGCGAAAATACCCTCGTGATATTTACCTCTGACAACGGGCATTCGTGCGGGCAACATGGTTTTTGGGGCAAGGGCAATGGAACGGACCCGGTGAATATGTACGAAAATTCGATTAAGGTGCCTTTCCTGGCTACGCACCCGGGCGTAATCCCAGAAGGTACGGTGCAATCGGCGATGGCTTCGGCTTATGATGTCTTGCCTACGCTATTGGACTATGTCGACCTTCCGCCCCCAAATACTAATCTGCCCGGCCAATCGCTGCTTCCAGTATTAAAAAACGACCGGGCAGACGGCCGTGACAGCGTGGTCATCTTTGACGAGTACGGTTATTGCAGGATGATCCGCACGGCCGAGTGGAAATACATCCATCGCTATCCCGATGGGCCACATGAGCTTTACGATGTGGTTAATGACCCCGACGACCGCAACGACTTGATCGCTGATCCGGCTCAAGCCAGCCGTGTGAAAGAGCTCAGAAAAAAAATGGAAACGTGGTTTAGCGAATATGTGATTCCAGATATCGATGGCCACAAATACAATGTGACGGGTTATGGTCAATTGAGACCTGTGGGTAACAAATGGGAAGGTGGAGAAACACCCTTTGATGAGGCTGTTGATAAGCCGGGCCTCCGCAAAAACGGATCATGAGTAAAAACCCCAATATCGTATTGATCATGACCGATGACCAGGGCCCCTGGGCCCTTGGCTATGCGGGCACCCCGGAACTGCGCACGCCGGTGCTCGACCAGATGGCAGCGGAGGGCATGCGCTTTGAAAACTTCTACTGCGCCTCGCCCATCCGCGACGAAGCCACCTGGAAACCCTTTCCGGAGCCGGAGACCGCAGAGTGGAAAGAAAGCCTGAAAGGCTACTTTGCATCTATCACCGCGGTAGATATGAACGTGGGGCGGATTTTAGAGAAGCTCAAAGAAAGAGGCATCGACGAAAACACCCTGGTGATCTTTACCAGCGACAATGGCTTTAGCTGCGGCCACCACGGCTTTTGGGGCAAAGGCAACGGCACCTATCCGATAAATATGTACGATAATTCAATTAAAGTGCCGGCCATTTTCCGGCATCCCCGTGCTATACCTGCGGGTATAGTAACTGATATCATGGTAAGCCAGTACGACTTTATGCCTACCGTGTTGCATTACGCGGGTATTGACGCGGAGCTTCAGGACAATAATTACCCGGGCGCAGCTTTGCAGATGCTCTGCGCGGCATAGAAGGGGCGGGCGACGATATGATCGTCGTGTATGATGAATACGGGCCGGTCAGAATGATTCGGGACAAAAAATACAAATACATCCACCGTTACTATTACGACAGACAAGAACTCTACGATATGGAAAACGATCCCGGTGAAGAGCATAACCTCATCAATGATCCGGCCATGATCGATATCGTATTAACCATGCGCAAAAAATTGCAGACATGGTTTATTCAGTACGCCGACCCGGACAAAGACGCCCTGAAAGAAGGCGTTACGGGCAACGGACAAATGGACTGGGCCGGAAGCAAAGGCTACCATCAATGGCCCGAACACGATACGACAAAGGGCGAAATCCTGTCCGGCAAAGCGGTCGATAACCCCCTCGCAAACAGGCAGAAATAGGGCACGATAGCCCGTCACCCAACCTCCCGACCTAGAATCTTCCACATCTTCCCTATATAAATCTTGTAGTTGGCAAGCGGCGTACCGTTGGCTACGCGGTGATCTCTCGGCGTTGGCGCCGCCAACGCCCGCACACGGCTTGACTCCAACCTCTAGAAGGCCCTGCATAGTGCCTATACCTCTACGTCGGACCGGAGACCATCCTGGCCGTGGCAGGCGTCCCGACGTCGCGGTCGGGAAGACAAGGGGTTGCCCTTAACCGCAATATAATGCACTGATCATGCAAAAGGTCGCAGTCGGTTCAGAACTAAAGAACGCGAAGAAGTCCGTTAAGGCCTGGCTGCACGGGTCTGGCAGACCCAGTATTCAACACCGCGGGCAAAATGCAGCTTGCCCGCGAAAAGAGTACCAGGGGAGTACCAGCAAGCAGTAGGTGCTAAAACAAAAATCGCAAGTCCCTTAAAAACAGCATTGGCCCACTAAACAGCGAAGCTCACGTTGTCGAGGGCAGCGCCGTTCCCAACGGACGAGTCCCACTGTCCTTGATAGACTTGAAGAGCAACCGCTCCCCCCAGATGCCCGTCCGCAGGATGCCCTGATCGCCGATGACGGTAACTTCGAAGGTGCAGTGCATGGAATCACCCGCCGCTGCCAGGGTTTACCATTTTTTCTCTCTCCAAACCCAGCGCGGTGCCGAGCCGATGTAAAAAGAGCGCAGCTTTCCGAACCGGGCGTTCGCAATAACCGCCAGATAGGCGAGCAAAAAGAAGGGGCTGCGTCCAGCCACTGTTGTCCGGGCAACTCTTTGCGTACACTCCCCCCGATGAAGAGCCGCCGTCCCCATATTCTCTTGCTCTGCAGCGACCAACAGCGCTTCGACACGCTGGGCGCCAACGGCAACCCGGTATGCCAAACGCCCAGCCTCGACCGTTTGGCAGCGGAGGGGATGAATTTTTCCCGCGCTTTTACCGTCTCCTCGCTCTGCTCGCCAGCGCGAGCTTCGCTGCTGACCGGACTTTATCCGCACAATCACGGGATGACCGACAACTGCAATGCCCGCCAGGTGCAGCAGCGCGAGTTGCCGCATCGGCTCGACGTTTTTCCCCGACTCTTGCAGACGGCGGGCTATCGTTGCAGTTACGTCGGCAAATGGCATCTGGGGCAGGACCAGACGCCTCTGGATTGGGGTTTTGACGAATACGTCCCGGGACCAGGCTGGCACGAATGGTGGCCGGAAGGAGTCCGGCTGGAACAAGAATCGGCGTTCCGGCTGCCCTATGCCCCCGAGAAACCGCTGGCGGCACGGGTACCTCTACCGCTGACCGACTACCCGGACTACCAGCGGGCCAGCGCGGCGATCTCCGTTATGGAGGAGTACACAGAGCGGGCCGAGCCCTTCTTTTTGCGTCTCGACTTCTTCGGCCCCCACTATCCGCACTACCTGCCCGAGCCCTATGCCTCGCAGTACGCACCGAGCGCGATCCAGCCCTGGGCCAATTTCAACGACCCCTTGGAACAGGTGCACGAGGGAACGCAGTGGTTAAAGCAGCGGTGGGGCGTCTCCGAATGGCCATCCGCTGCAGAGATCGTCGCGGCGTATTACGGCCATGTCACGTGTGTCGACGACCAGATCGGCCGGGTGCTCGATGCGCTCGAGCGCCTGGGCTTAGCCGAGGATACACTGGTGATCTTCACTTCCGACCACGGCGACCTGACCGGTGCGCACGGGATTTTGCAGAAGGGGGCTGTCGGCTATGACGAACTCTATCGCATCCCGTTGATCGCACGGTGGCCGGGTGTGATAGAAGCCGGTGCACAACGCGGCGAACTGGTAGAACTCTCCGATCTGATGCCGACCTTGCTGGAGCTAGCGGGAGCGGAAACGGTGCCGGGTGTGGATGGGCGCAGTCTCGGCCCCTTGCTTCTCGGCGGGCAGGCGGAAGACTGGCGGGAGGAAATCTTCGCAGAATACCTGGGCCGTCAAAACGGCGATATCGTCCTGAAGATCCTCCGCACCCAGACCCATAAGCTGGTCCTCACCGCCTCTGGTCCAGACGAACTATTCGACCTGGTAGCGGATCCGGGCGAATTGGAAAACCGTATCGACGACCCCCTCTCCAGAGCAGTGCTCTCCGACCTGGCAGAACGACTGGCAGCGCGCATGGCAGACTCGCGCGATCCGCTGCGCGATACCTTCGCAACGCGTCTCGCCCACTACCAAAACGGCCCCTAAAACGAATTCGGCTTGTGCCGCGTGGACGCCATGCAGGCGTAGCCCCAAGGTTGTGACCGGATCGCTTGTTTTGGTGCACTTAGGTTGAGACTGTAAACATCCCCATTTTAGTGGCAGCCTAAATTAGAGTTTTCCGCTGTTGGTGTGCCAATCTATATTCCCGTGGTGTGAGGTCTCCCAGTGAGTCGTGGGGCCGCTCTTCATTGTATTCGTTCATCCAGCTCTCTGTTCTCGCTCTTACTTCTGACAAGCAGAAGGCGGGACTATCATGGATGAGGAGATAAAACCGACTACCCGCAGCGGGCTTGTCCCCACCCCTGAGTAAAGTCCCGCGTCAGATATCACAGCAATTCACGCAGAGTCGCTGTCGCCCCTTGGCCTTCGCCCACCCCGCATGTGCGGGGTCGTGAATCGTGGGCTCGTTAAGCACCATGTAAAAAGAAACCAGACTGGAGGGTGCGAGCAGACACCAAGACGGCT
>DQLG01000697.1 GCA_015660315.1 Candidatus Latescibacterota bacterium | reverse complement strand
CCGTTATTACAATTATCTGATGAAGGATGCGGGTGCCACTGACGGCCCGACCGATTGGGTGCGGCTCGGCTTTCATGCGGCCGGTGCCGGTTTTACCTGGTTCTTGGCATTGATGCGGCAGCACTTTTTGCGCTGGCCGCTGCATCCGATGGGTTTTGTCTTCGGCACCGGTTTTGGTTGGATCGTTTGGGGTTCGGTCTTTTGCGGTTGGCTTTGCAAGTGGCTGGCGGTGCGCTATGGCGGCGCGCAGACCTATCGGCGGGTCATGCCATTTTTTCTCGGACTCATTTTTGGTGAAATATGCATGCGGCTATTGTGGGCCGGGGTGGCGTTATGGCAGGGCGAAATGGGCGGAGGGTATAGAATCTAATGGCTGAAGCGCGTAAAGAGACGGATGACCTAGAGTCCTATCGCAGCCTGATGGAGCCGCCCAAAAAATTTACTGAGGGCTTTACCGGGCGCACCGTGATCGGGGCCTTTTTTGTCGGTTTCATCATGATGCCTGGCGCCATCTACATGGGGTTGATTGCCGGAGTCTCGTTGGGGGCGGCGGCCGAATGGGTGACGATCATCCTGTTTTCCGAGTTGGCGCGGCGCTCGTTTTCGGCCCTGACGCGCCAGGAGATCTATCTGATCTACTATATTGCCGGCGGTTTGGCCGGTGTTGTCGGTGGCACGATGCTGGCGGGTGGTCCCTTCGGGCAGTTGGTCTGGCATCAGTATATAGTGCAATCACAGGCGGCAGCCGGTTTCGGGATTACTGAACACATTCCGAGTTGGGTGGCCCCGGCGGCAGGCTCCGAGGCGATCACCGGACGCAGTTTCCTACACAAGGCCTGGATCCCGCCGATCGCGGTGTTGGTCGCCTCGCAGGTCCTTTCGCGCGTCGAGTGGTTTACGCTGGGTTATGTTTTATTCCGCGTTACTTCCGATGTCGAGCGCTTGCCCTTTCCCCTGGCTCCGGTGGCGGCACAAGGGGCTACGGCGCTGGCCGAAGGTGACGATGAGCAGGACAGCTGGCGTTGGCGAGTCTTTTCAATCGGTATGGGAATCGGCCTGCTCTTCGGTTCGATCTATGTGGGCCTACCGGCCCTGACCGGTTTGATCGCCAGCGACCCGATCTCGTTATTGCCCATTCCCTGGATCGACTTGACCCCGACTACTGAGTCCTTTCTGCCGGCCGCCCCGATGGGCATCGGTACGGATCTGGGGCTGGTGTTATTGGGGACGGTGCTGCCTTTTTGGGTCGTCGTTGGTTCCTTCACCGCGGCGATGGTGCACGCTTTGGGCAGCCCGATTCTCTACCATCTCGGCGCGTTGCCGCATTGGCGTCCGGGCATGGATACGATCCTGACCAACTTTGCCAACGATGTCGACGTGTGGATGAGTGTTTATATTGGCGCCGGTGCCGCGGTGGGACTGATCGGTATTGTGCACGCCGTGCGATCGTTGGCCGCGTCACGCAAAAAGGGCGAACGCGGTCGGTTGCAGGATACGCCGGAAGGGCGTGGGGACTTTCCGTTGTGGTTGGCCATCGGTGGTTATGCGTTGTCGACCTTGGCGATGATCGGCCTATGCGTGCTGCTGCTGGAGGATGACGATTTTCCGTTGGTCTTCCTATTGTTATTCGGTTTCGTCCTGACGCCGATGCTCAGTTATGTCAATGCGCGGATGGCGGGGTTGACGGGCCAAACCGTCAGTTTTCCGATGATCCGCGAGGGGGCTTTTATCCTCAGCGGTTATAAGGGCATCGATATCTGGTTCGCGCCGATTCCCTATGCCGATCACGGCCGTCGGGCGCAACTCTTTCGCGAGGTCGAACTGACGGGCACGCGTTTTTCCTCGATACTGAAAGCCGAACTGCTGCTCTTGCCATTGAGTATCGTCTGTGGTTTTGTCTTCTGGTCGCTGATCTGGCAGATGGGGCCGATTCCCTCGCCGGCTTTCCAGTACGCGCAGACCTATTGGCATTTAATCGCATTGCGCCAATGTTTGTGGTATTCGGCGACGTTGGGCGGCGAGACGCTCTTTGATCAGGCGATCAAGGCTTGGTGGATAGTCGGTGGTTTTGCTTTTGCCGGCGGGGCCTTTGGGATATTGTCTTTACTGCGTTTGCCCATTTCGCTGATCTATGGTTTTGTGCGCGGTTTGTCGGGCTTGCCGCATATGTTGATCCCGGAAATGGTGGGTGCATTGATCGCGCGCTATTCGCTGGAGAAGAAATTTGGCGTGCAGCGCTGGCGGCAGTATGCGCCGGTGTTGTTGGCGGGCTATGCGTGCGGGATGGGGTTGATCGGCATGTCGGCGGTGGCGATTGCGTTGATTTCTAAATCGGTGACGCAGTTGCAGTATTGAGGATAAATTGCTCCCAAGCCCTCTGCCTTCGCTACACCTTTTTTGCCGCTTCGACTGCTTCCAATACCCGTTGCACATCCGCCACCGTATTGTACAGATGCAGTGAAACGCGGATCGCGTCGAGGCCGCCTTCGTAAATGCCACGCACTCGCAAACGATAATTCTTCATCAGAAAGGATTGCAGGTCGGCATAGGGCATATTGGCGAGTCGGAAGGTGATGATCGCGCTGCGGGCAGCGGGCTCGTCGGGGGAAAGGGTTTCGATGTCGAGTTGTTTGAGGCCCTCGCGAAGTTGGTCGGCGAGGGCACGGTCATGGCGGAATATTGAATCGAAGCCGAAGTCGCCCAACCAGGTGAAGGCGGCGCCGAGCCCGGCGACGAAGGCTCCATTGAGCGTGCCGTATTCGAAGCGTTGCGCGCTGGGATGGAATTGGAATTGCCCGCTGGCCAAGTCGAATGGCCCTTCGTTGGAATAGGCGCCGATATAAGTCGCTCTGATCAGGTCTAACGCGTCTTCGCGAACATAGAGCAGGCCCGTGCCCTTGGGGCCAAGCAGCCATTTGTGCCCACTTGTGGCGTAGGCGTGGCAGCCGATTGATGCGACGTCGACGGGGATCATGCCCGCGGCTTGCGCGCCGTCGACAAAATACCATAGTCCACGGTCTCGCGCCCAGGCGCCGATGTCCTGGACGGGCAGGACTTGGCCGTTGGCGCAGGAGACGTGCGGGATGCTGAGGGCACAGGTCTGCGGGGTGTATAACGCTTCAATGCGTGTTAGGGTTTCAGCTGCGCTCGGCGCGGGTTCGAAGACTTTAATGTGGAG
This sequence comes from Candidatus Latescibacterota bacterium, assembly GCA_015660315.1. GTDB lineage: Bacteria > Latescibacterota > UBA2968 > UBA8231 > UBA8231. The sequence goes on along the minus strand of DQLG01000697.1, from coordinate 83 downwards.
ACCGTCGCGTTGGGCGCGACCGAGCCAGGCAAAAATATTACCGGTATGCTCGTGGCTGCTGGTAATGATCTCGTCGCCCGGGG
>DQLG01000838.1 GCA_015660315.1 Candidatus Latescibacterota bacterium | reverse complement strand
TACGAGCGGGATTCGGCGATACATCTGGTCACGGATGTGCGCGAGGTGTTGGAGAATTGGGACGTCGACGCGGAGGGGGCTGGTGGTTGCGAGCAATTTTCTTTGCTCGATGCGTTGCTCTTGCACGAAGTGGTGGAATTGTGGTTGCGCGAAGACGATCCCGAAATCGATATCCTCGACGCGCATATTATCGCCACGACCTTTGAGCGCTACCTCAAGGGTACTTTGCTAAATGTGGCGGTGGAGGATTTTTTCCTAGACTGGCCACAGCCTTCTGCTCAGGAGGTCGCTGAGCAGCAGAAGGCCGAGATGGAAGAACAGCAAAAGGCTTTTGCCGCCTTTATGGATGACGATGACGCACCCGACAACTTAGACGATGATGTCGACGATTTGCCGATGGACTCGGATGGAATACTGCCAAAGAAGAAAAAGAAGGTCGCCAAGGCCCCAAAAGAGGAGATCAAACCGGACAAGTCGAAGGAAGGTAAACTCTTCCGGACTAAGGACGGCCAGTATTACCGCATCGTCGACGGCAAAAAGGTTCGCGTCAAGAAAAAGACCGAATAATACAGTAGATGTGAGACAAGGTCGGGCGATGGGTTCGACCGACCTTGCATTATTCCCCGCTTATTTTGTTCCCGCTTATATAGATTCTTGATCTGTTTGCTCGGTTTTATCGACTTCGTCCGTTTGTTCTGTCCTGGCTGCCAACTCGTTTTGCAGCGCCCCGTAGGACGCCTCGCAGGAGATCAGTTCCGCATCCAGTGTTTTGAGTTGTTGGCTCAGCGCCTGCACCTGTGCGTTGGTGGCCGGGTCCGCACGGGCTTCGAGCAGCTCATGGACAGTGGCGCCTAGTTCGGCTTGTGTGCGGTTGAGTTGGTTTTTGGCGGCGGCGATATCGAGCCGGGCCCGGGCGACGCGTGTTAGGTCCCCGGCTTTATCGACGGCGGCGAGCGCACCTTCTTGTAGGCCTTTTACGAGATTGTTCCAAAGAGTGTCCATGGGGGTAGAGACCTCGGATAGTTAGGCGCCTGAGGACCTGGCGCGGCGCAGTTCGTCGATAAGCGCCTGTTTGTTGGCACGTGAGACTTCTCGGCCCTTGAGTGCGGAGTCGGGCAGTTGGCGTACGAGTTGGCGCAAACGGGCGACGGGTAAATCGTGCAATTGTGCTGGGTCGGAGGGTGGGGTAGTTACTGCGGTTTGTTGCGGTGATGCGACAGGAGCTGGAGGGGGTTGGCCTTGGAGCAGGTCTTTGAGATCTATGTGGGGGGCGGGGATCACATGATGGCTTATAACTTCGCTGACCTTGAGCGCAGCTTGCACGCCGGCTTGTACCGCCACTTGCACGGCGGCGACCTCGCCGCTGAAGCGCACCGAAACGAGCCCGGCACCGATTTGCTCGATGCCGAGAAGTTCGACTTGGGCGGACTTAACCGCCGCGTCGGCCGCTTCGATGACTCCGACGAGGCCGCGCGTTTCGATCAGTCCTATCGCGGCCATCGAATGTGAAACGGAACGGACTAGCGGGTGTCGTCGATGGTGTAGGGGACGAGCGCCAGAAAACGAGCGCGCTTGATGGCGCGGACGACGCGGGTCTGCTGTTTGCGGCTGGCGCCGGTGCGCCGGGCGGCTTCGATTTTGCCGGTCGGCGTAATAAACTTGACCAAGACGTCGAGCCGCTTATAATCAATCTCTTCGGGCTTGAGCTTGGCTACGGCCTCTCTGCGAGTGCTGCGAAACTTAGCGATGGCGGTAACTCCTTTTTAACACGGCCCCGCTCGACATCAAGCGGGCGTGGGGACGCGGCAATTCAAGAAGGAAAAATACGGTTGGGACCGAGGAATGTCAATATGAGGATGGCGGGTAAATGAATGTCCGTTTAATCCCGGCGCTGATCCTAGCGGTAGGTGGGGTGGGGTTGCTGTTGGCTCATCCCGCGCTTTATTCGCGATTATGGGCCTATGGAGTGGTGGTGGGGCTTGCGGGGTGTGGTGCGGGTGTCGCGTTTTTGCGTATGGACCGTCGCGATTGGCCTCTCCCTCGTAAGGTGAGTGTGGCGCTGGTCGTTGCCGGGACGAGTAATCTGCTCTCGATTGCGGTAAATGAAGGTGCCGCTTGGTCCGGATTGTGGTTGCCGGCGACACATTGCGGTCTTGTGTGCATCGGTGCGTGGTTGGCGGTAGATGGGGTGTCTCTCAGGCTGCTGGGCGCCACGTTCTTCGCCGCAGCCGCTTTGGCCGGTTTTTACGCGATATTGCAATATTATCATCTAGACCCACTGCCTGCCATTACGCCCTTTGGCAGCGAGCGTATTGTATCCTTCTTCGAAAATCCCAATTTTCTCGGCAATTTTGCGGCCTGTGCCTTGCCTTTGGCCTTAATGGCCTTTGTCTGCGCGGAATCGCTTAGTGCGCGTATCGTCTTAGCAATCGGCACATGTGCGATTTATGCAGGAATGCTGTTGGCGGGAAGCCGTGGGGGATGGATGGCGGGGCTAGCGGCAGTTCTAATAGTTGTTATAGGCATTGCGCGCGGGATGTGGCAGGGGCGTATAATGATCGCTTGGTTGCCACTTGCCGCCCTGTTGT
>DQLG01000332.1 GCA_015660315.1 Candidatus Latescibacterota bacterium | reverse complement strand
GATATTGCCTGTCGACGCTATCAGCAGCCCGCCGGGTTTCAGGTTGGCGGCGATCTCCTGCAAAAGCCGAGTGCGGTCTCGCACGTGTTCCAGAACATCTGCGGCGAGAGCGTAGTCTAATTGTTTATCGCTTATTGCTGCGATCGATAGTCGAATTTTTCCGGGTCTGGGTGAATGAACATGAGGCGTGCCCCATAGCGATAGGACGTATCGGTAGAGTTGGCCCTGGCTATTTTAAATATAAGGCGTCTGGAAAGTAATCGGACAGTGTCGTTGCGCGCTTGCGCTTACCGGTATGTGAGGCGGTCGGGTCGGCGCTTGATATCGGCAGCGAAAGCCTATAGATTGAGCGTATTATGAAACTAGCCTATACGACACAAGACTTGGCGATGCTCACCCACCTCAAAAACGTGCTGGAGGAGCAAGGCATAGAATGCGTCTTGCGCGGTCAGCACCTATTGGGTGGGGTGGGCGAACTGCCTCCGATCGAATGTTGGCCCGAATTATGGGTAGTGGACGAAGAGCGGCAACCAGAGGCCCTATCGCATATCAAAGCCCTGCTTTCACCGGCTGGGACCGACGATAATCCCTGGGCTTGCGGCGAGTGCGGCGAAGAAAGCCCTGCGACCTTTAGCGAATGCTGGCATTGCGGTACGGCTAGCCCCGCGTTGAGGGCGGCCTGCTGATCATCTGATTTCAGTACAATACATCTCGAACGCCGGTCCGAAATTCTGGGGCCGGCGTTTTTCGTAGGAAATCATCTTATGGAAACTCACTTGTTGGGCCATGCCATCGACGCGATGCGCCGCCACACTGGCGTCGTTATCCCAGTTTATTTTGCGGCTGAAGCCGACCCGGGTCTCGGGCAGACGCTGTTGGCCGATAATGTGCGCGCCTATGTACAACAGGTCGACGATCCGGCTCGTATCTGTCTGAGCGTCGATGGTGCTGAGCACGGGATGGAAATCGCCGAAGCGTTGGCGGCGGAGTGCGGGGTTGTGGCCGTGTGCACGCCGGATAACATGGGAAAGATGAACGGGTTGCGGCACGGTGTTCGCGCGCTGTGGGAACGGGAGGAATTGCGCTATGTGGCGGCGGTGGATTCCGACGGCGATCATTTTGCCAACGAGCTGCTCAATCTGGTGCGGGCCGCCGTGCATGTGCAGCAACGCGAGGGGGGCGAAGTGCTGGTCTTGGGGCGACGCAGCTCGAAGCATCGGCCGATGGGCTTTTTGCGCGGCGAGTTGGAGGAGTTGGCCGATCGCGTGTTATTGGACGCGCTGGCTTTTCGTGCGGCGAAAAGCGGCGAGCCGTTGCGCATGGAATACGCGACTACCCACGAGGAATATCCGGACTTCCATTCGGGTTTCAAGCTCTATAGCCGTGGGGTAGTGGAACCGGTTTTTCTGAGCGAGCCCGAGCTTTGCGCGTTGGCCCCGGCGGCCTATTACCGCCATGGATGCGAGGCGGTGGCGGTGGTCGAAGCGTTGTTGGCCGGTGCGCGACTGGTGCTCGTCGCCCGCAGCACCTTTAACGAGCAGCCGGTTAGCGCCTTCGGTCAGTACACTCGCGAGCGCCTCGTCGCCGACAAGATCATTTGGCCCTGCAAGCGCTTGGGGGTCCCGGCGCTCTTTGTCGAGCAATGGTTGCGCAACCACCTGCCGCGGCTTTTGCTCAATACGCTCGTACCGGAAGGCAAGCAGGAACTGTTGCAGATCCGTCGCCTGGTGTTGCAGGCTTTCGACCTGCCGGAGGAAGAGTTGAGTTGGGGGCCGCTTTTTGTCTAGCGACAGTTTCGCGACTTTGCTTGCGTGTTGTAGCCGCGCTTTAACTCAAGACGAGAAATGAAACCACTGTTAATGTTTTTGCTGCTCCGCGTTGCCGCATATGATGGTCGGGAACGGGGCAGAGGTCGCGTCATTTTCGTTGCTTTAAACAATAGTAAACAAAGGATTTATGACTATTTTAACCACATTATTGTAGCGCAATGTAGTCCGCCTTTCTTTTTGTTTGTCGCTCGAACGGCTCGACGAATTCGGCTCGGTTTGTGTCCGCGATTTTGCACAGATAATCGCGGATTATGGGTTGGTGTCCCTCGCCGAGGCGGTCAATAGCCCTCTGCCCGATGTTTTCGCGCATTTTTTACGGTAGAGAGTCCTAACGCGCTGGAAGAAGCGCGCTATAAATTGGCGGCCGATCCCGCTTGGCGCTTCGTGTTGTGCTCGATGAGCGCGACGAGTAGATCGACGAGTTGGAGCGCGAGGTGCGCCAACGCACCTGATTGCTGGTGCAGGCCGAGAAAAGAGCAAGGGGCTTGAAATATCTAATATGAAAGGTTGAGGAGAGGACCTATGTCGGAACACAAAGTGTTGGTGGAATGGTCTGGGGATCGGGAGGATTTTTCTTATCAGACTTATACGCGGAACCACTATTGGAGTTTCGAGGGAGGGAGCCGGGTTGAGGCTTCGGCAGCGCCGGGTTTTTTGGGGGATGAGTCTCGAGTCGATCCGGAGGAGGCATTGGTCGCCTCGTTGTCGAGTTGTCATATGCTGACTTTTTTGGCGGTGGCGGCGAAGAAACGTTATGTGGTTGATTCCTATACGGATGACGCGGTGGGGTTTATGGAGAAAAATACGGAGGGAAAATTGGCGATAACGCGGGTGGTGCTCAGGCCACGGATCGTTTTCAGCGGTGAGCGGCAGCCGACGGCGGAGCAGATTGACGACTTGCACCATATTGCGCACGCGGAGTGTTTTATCGCCAATTCGGTGAAAACCGAAATAATCGTGGAGCCGTCGGTATGAATATCGAAGTGATCTC
>DQLG01000263.1 GCA_015660315.1 Candidatus Latescibacterota bacterium | reverse complement strand
GCCGTATTGGGCCACGATTACTTTTCGTCCTATCGTGCCTACATGAAACGAGCCCCCGTTACGGTGCAGTTTTGCCTGGCTCATCTGATCCGCGAACTTCGTTTTTTGAGCGAATCGAGCGCTAAAGTCATCGCCAACTATGGTCAACGATTACTCGACGAACTCAAGGCGCTCTTTCACCTGATCCACCGGCGAGATTCACTCCGTCCCGAGACCTTCCAGCGCCGGCTGGAGAAAATTAGCGCACGTTTTCTACGCAAAGCACGACGAACCCAGGCTGGGGGAGTCGCGGCAACCCTGGGAAAACGCTTTCGCACTCGCGCTCGAGAATACTTCACGTTTATCACGCGTCCCGACATCGAACCCACCAACAATATCGCGGAGCGCGCTTTGCGCTTTTGCGTAATTGACCGACGGATTACTCAGGGCACACGCGGACGTAAAGGCCAGCAGTGGTGCGAACGATTTTGGACCATACAAGCAACCTGTCGGCAACAAGGACGGAGAATCTGTCGATTTATTCAACAGGCCGTCTACGATTCTTTTGAAGGAAACCTGCCTACCGGTCTGATCCCGGCATAACCAGATTCCCACCCGTGAACGGCTACCGAAATCTTTTATAACCGAGAGCGAAGTCATTCGACCCTGGGCTACCTTTCCCCTGCTCAATTTGAACAACGCTCTCTTCAACAGGCTGCTTGAGGTGTCCGTTTTTATGGGGGAATACCACCTTGTGCCCACCAAGCGATATTGGGGTAGAGATCGTCGAACGATCCTCTTACTATCTCCATCTAAAAATCTTAATCTATTAGATCGGCCAATTGCTTGTCGGATCGTATCAGTTCGTTCACGACAGTAGAGATGTTTTTCTTTTTCTTTTCAGCGATTTTCTCTACGAAGGAAAGATTTTCAGCATCGAGATAAACAGGGATATTCATCTCGGCATTGGGGCGGTAGAATTTGCCCCGTTCCCCTTGGGAAAAATCATATTCTTTTTTCATGTGTTACTCCGCGTATTGTAATTCTTCTTGTTTTGTGGCTTTCCGACTTGATATGATACGGGCAATTACGGTCTCGTCATCTTCGTCGCCGAAAGTATGGTAGACGATAAGCAAGCTCCCTATTGAAGATATACCAAGAGTAAGCCATCGCTCCTCATCCGTACTGTGCTCTCCATCATAAATAGAAACAGCATGGGGATCGCGAAATACAGTGGCTGCGATCTCAAAGCTTACCCCATGCTTGACCTGGTTGGACTGAGCTTTTTGTGGATCCCATTCAAAGTTAAATTGCATGTCTCAACATTTCGAGTTTTTTTTAGGCCGAGCATCAGTTATTTATTACGCTCAGAGACGAACATAGTCAAGTATAAGCCGGCTCATTTCCAGAAATTTGCTCTAATCTAACAAAGAGCTAACCACCTTCAATTTTCAATCCCCTTCTCGACTCCGCACACTTTCCACGACCGTGGAAAACCACAGAAAGGCCGCCCTTTAAACCGCCCTTACCTCCCGTATTGTCATCAGTTTAGAGAACGGGAAGAGGATGTTGGGAGGGGCCATTGTTAATTTTCTATAAATGGCTGTGAATAATGGGTTTAATGGCGGGAAATTGATTGTGAAAATCTGCGAAATCTAACGCTGAGCTAAGCAGTGAAATAGCTTCATCATGGGGCTCAAGATAGGGTTTCACGGAGAGGGGAGCAAGAGAGGAATACAACCGATACGGTGTCTTCTGTCACTGGACGGCGCACCCCCTCGAAGTCCGCCTACTCCCGGCTCTTTAGCATCTAAACGAGCCCGTTCGTCCATCGGGCCGGCCAACCCTAAAAGAGGGGCTACCTAAAGGCCGACACCCCAGCAGGAAAGAGGGCGATCAGACACCCATACGGCTTGACCGAACCCCCTAAAAGGCCCTTTATAATTCCTATAATTTATTGGCACAGTATGTCATTTGCAAAGACAGGCCATATAGTAGCCCTTGAAACGAAGCCCTGGAAGCTATGAGCAGAATCAGTATTCATAGCTATGGTGGCACTATCACTTTTGACAGCGAGCTCGGGTAGGGCACAACTTTCCGTGTCCTTTTGCCTGAAAGTAGGGAGGAATCCTATCCTTAGTGATCCACCTGAGGGGACCCTAAGAGTTGGATCACTTTAGATGTGAGATCCGCCGTATATAGGCTGCTCCCCATCTTCGTACCAATTAGGTTGAGAAAATGAGTCTATTCTGGAGATGGTTTAGCATGTTTTTGAGCAAAGGCATTCGGCGTTAAATAGCCCAATGCGCTGTGAGGATGTTCCTCGTTATATTGTTGTTGCCAGGCCCTGAGTTTGGCGCGGGCATCCGGGATAGATTCAAACCAATGGGCCTTCAGGCACTCCTTCCTTACCCGGGCATTGAAGGACTCAATATGGGCATTGTCCGTCGGCGTGGCTGGTCGAGAAAAGACTAATTGGACGTTGTTCCAGTAGGCCCACTGGTCTAACGCCAACGAAGTAAATTCAGGGCCATTATCGACCCGAATCTTTTGGGGTATGGATCGTCGACGCACCAGGCCGGCTAAGATCTCGGCGACCTGGATGCCGCGAAAATGAGAGCCCACCCCGATGTATACACTTTCACGACTAAAGTCATCCACTATCGTTAAGACTCTAAATCGTTGCCCGTTGCCCAGGGCATCGCTCATAAAATCCATGCTCCATTGCTCATTGACCTGATGGGGTGTGGACGACAAGATCCGCGCTTGATGGCTTACCCGTCGACGTCGCTGCTTGGGCCGCAACAGCAGGTTTTCTTCTCGCTAGAGGCGGTACACCAATTTGCGGCCGACGCTCCAGCCCTCGCGTTGCAATACGGTCGTCAGCCGGCGATAGCCCCAGCCAATGCGGCTGAGCGCCAGATCGCGCAGTCGTTGACGCAAACCGATATGGGCCGGGGCCACACTACGATAATGATACGTTGAGTGGGCTAAGGCGATAACGTTACAGGCGCGTCGGCCACTGATCTTATACGTCGACCTAAGGTATTGGATCATCGATCGTTTAGGTGCTGGCTTTACCACTTTTTTTTCACTACATCTTGGAGCATATGTTGGTCTAAACTCAAATCGGCGACCAACTGTTTGAGCTTTCTATTTTCGTCTTCCAGTTGGCGTAATCGGCGCAATTCAGCAACGCCCATACCTTTGAATTTCTTTTTCCACCGGTAAAACGTCGCTTCGCTGACGTCCATTTTACGGCAGATCTCAACCACCGGCACGCCGCAACGCAAAGGCAATTTGCTCTTCGGTAAACGATTTTCCCTTCATGATCGGTCTCCTTCCGATCCCCAAGATAGGCTCCAATTTATCTCATTCCAAGTGGTACAGGATTTGGGGGAGAGACCAGCGGCAAACAGCACTGACTTCCCGAACAAACTCTAAAGGCACGCCTCGATTTAGCTAGAGCATGCAACCGACAAAGACCCGTTCCATTTTCTCAGTACGAGGCGATTGCGCGGAATCATCTAGGTCAGCCGCGTTACTAGCGGTTGGCCGATGGGACATTATCCACAGGAGAGAGCCATGACTGCTGAAACTTGGCGCGGCATATTGCCGATTGTCGCCACCCCTTTTACCGAGAGCTATGCGTTGGACGAGGATGGGTTGCGGCGCCTGGTGTCTTTTTGCATCGAAGCGGGTGCAACCGGGCTAGTCGGACCGGCCAACGCCAGCGAATTTTCGACGCTCTCCGACGATGAGCGCAAGTGCTGGCTTGAGATTGTCATCGACGCGGCCGGCGGTCAAGTACCAGTGATTGCCTCGATTACCTCCGGCCACGTGGTGCCTGCCGTAGATCTCGCGCGTTTTTCTCAGCAGGCCGGAGCCGACGCAATCATGTCGATGCCTCCGCACGTCTTGCGCGTCGATCAGGGTGGTTGTTACGACTTTTATCGCGATTTGTCGGCGGCGGTCGACATACCGATTTGCGTGCAGAATTTCGATGCCCCGGTGGGCACGCCGATGAGCGGTGAGCTATTGGGGCGGATGTGCCGCGAGTTGGAAGGTATCGACTATATCAAAGAAGAGACGGCGCCCGAGCCTAGTCAGGTCAGCCGGACGCTGGCCGTAGCCGGCGATAGTTGTAAGGGAGTACTGGGCGGCAAGGGGGGAATTTTCCTGCTCGACGAATATCGACGTGGGGCCTGTGGCAATATGCCGGGGTGCCATACGACCGATGTTCTCGTCTCGATTTGGGACGAGTTGGAAGCTGGCAATGAGCACCAAGCGCGCAAGCTTTTCTATCAACTCCTACCCCTAATGAACTACGAACGGCTCTATGGTGTAGCCGTTTATAAGCTTATACTGCAGCGGCGCGGATTAATCGGGTCGGCGATATGTCGCGCCCCGACCCATGCGCTCGATGCGGATGCCATGCGGGAGTTGGACATCATCCTCGCAAGTGTCGAATCGCTTTTCCGAGTCTGAGTAGAGAGTCGACTTCGCGACCATGAAGAGCCAAATCGCGCGCTTGCAGAAGCCGAGAAATCCACAATGCAGCGGCGGCGACATCGCATCGGCACGCCAGGTGTTGTGAACATGAAGCAAATGATCAACGAAGTGCAGTCATTTGCGCCTTCTCTGGTAGATCGCAGGCTGCTCGATTTGATCGAATAATTTTTTGCTGTACGGGCCCGGATCTCTTGCACCGATTGCATGGTAAACCTGCCGGGCAACGCGAGGGTGTATTGGCATGGGGTGGCATAAAGCAAAAATGAGGTGCTTAGTGTCTTCCGCGTTTGCAGTTGGTCCATTTTTTGTTGTGGCATTCTCGTTGAATTGTATGGCTCTTTCAGATCCTTGAGTTTGCACATGCAGTTGTTGCAGCAAGGGTGAATTGATTGTAATAACCGCCTGCGATATCGGGGTGATTTTGATCCCCTGTCCAGTCGTGTGTGCAGAATCCGCTTTGCTCATAATAGGGGCACGAAATAGTTATGTACAGAGACGCAGCCAGCGCATTATGGGCAGGGACTCTGAGATCAACACATTGCCCCGTCTCATCAATCAGTCCATTATCTTGAAATGCGTTGTATATAAGAACCGAACTCGATTCCGGGCATTTGACTTGCCAAATTCCGGTTGCGCCAAAAGTATTGACGGCGCTGGCATTTATGCACTTGTCCGTGCATGGGATTTGGCCAGCAGGATCAGGATTTCCGGTCAGACCCGATTCACCAATGGCAATTTTAAGTGCCTCGATACATGTTGTGTTGGTACTCGCCTCGTATTCCTGCCAAAGATCGGCAACACGTTCTAGTGTAACCATGTTCTCGTCGGAAACAGCGCTTGCCGAATCTCCTTGAGTACTCTGATTGACCGTTTCGCTTGAGCAATTCATGCCCAATACAGCCAGCAGGCCAAACACACCGCAGAACATCGTTCGTAGAATCAAAATTCTACCCCCATAGAGTTGAGTTGTTATTGTCGCCGTACTTAGTACAGCCTGATTGCGATGCCGCTGAACGTTCGACCAACGCGACTCACCGAGTGAGAGCAGTGTCATCGCTCGCACTCTCAGCTAAGGGTGCCGCGGCCAGAGACTCCGGCCGGTGGCCAGATCCTCGTTGCTACCCTCGGCTCCTTTGCATCTAAGACGAACCTGTTCGTCGATCGGCCCGGCGAACCGTAAAAGATCGGCTACCTAAAGGCGAATACCCCAGTAGGAAAGAGGGCGATAAGACACCTATAGGGCTTAAACCAACCCCCTAAAAAGTCCTTTATGATTTCGATAGACGTACCCGTTTAAGTGCTGTACCGGGTTTTCTTGATAGATATCCGCTATTTACTCCTACTGACACCGATTTACACTTGTACGCGACGAGTATTTCTCGTAATTTGCCCACGGGCTCAATATAGGATGAGATCTTTATCCTAAGTTTATCCCTTTTTCTTTTAAGATGTAAGTATTATTACCGATTTTCTTCTCACTAAAAGATTAACTCAACAGCAGGGATCTTGCGTTAAAAAAGTGGACGCCCAGTTAAGCGTTTTGTCTCGTACGCCTAAAGGAGGTGTTGTTTATGCCCCTATCGAAGATACCTCGCACTGTCCATGATACTGCCTTCAAGCGCGCGGTGGTATTCAATTGAACGAATTTGGTACAAATAATTTCCATATTTACATCTATCCGTTCATTGGCAACACTAGCCAAGGTAATGCAATGCGAACTAAATTCGGTTGGTCCTTTGGGTTTCATACTGTAATTGGTGCTTGGACAAACAAGCACAACGAGGGTGGAGCACCCGAAGGAGCGCTTATCGAAGAGGAATGGAACGAATGGGATCAGATAGATCGCGGTTCGCTTTCCCGAACTATAGCTCATGAAGTCGGGCATGTTTTAGGTCTTAGCCATAACGACTGTACCGGTAATTGTCTAATGGGACCGACGCACGGCTATCTTCTAACAGAGGCACAAATTTCTACCGCTCAGGATCACGCCAAAATGAGAATCAATGATTCATGTGAACCTCTAAGTGCATGCGGTTATTCGGGCAATTTTGATGTATTTTTTGCTGACTAATGTTGTTTGGTAACTTAGGTCTATAGACCAGTTCAAGGTTGCAAAAACCCTCGTTCGATTCAATATGAACGGGTTTTTTTTTGCCATCGGAACCAAAATAACCCACCAATAATGTCGTCATTACATAGCCATTCAAACACATTGTCACGATTCACTATATGATAGCTTCTCCTTTGAGTATTTCGTACCAAACGTGAATTGGGGTGCGATAATCTCGTAGCATGATGGATAATTCCACTAGCCAAGGTCACGCCAGTTGAAGGGAGCGACGGAGAAAACGTCCAGTTGCATTGCGCCTTAATGGAGCGCTCCTGCGCTCAGGCGTTCGTCGAGGTTGAAGTGCTCGTAGCAGGATGAGTTGCGGGTAGACCAGTAGCGAGCTTGCCAGTAAGTGCGATGCGCGCCTGAACCGGCTACACTGAGCACCCAAGCAAGTTCGGCCTCAAGGCGTAAAAGATATGCGAACACCAAGACGGCTTTGCAGGAGCGCGGCCGGAGGTTCGGCCGGGTGTCCGGCGATGGTGCGAATGTCTTGTCCGCGCTGCAAGAGGCTTGGCTAGTAAGCGACGGCGATGGTGCCAGTCCGCGTGTCGCGGCCTGAATCGGCGTTCAGGTCGAGTCGGTAGAGATAGACGCCTGGCTCGACTAATTCACCGGCGGGATTATGACCCGACCAGGTGAAGCGCTGTCCGGTCTCGGTCGGGATGCTCTGGATTTTGGTGATGCGGCGGCCGGCGAGATCGTAGAGGGTGAGGGTGGGTGCGACCGCGTCGACTTTGAAGACCACGAAGCGCATATCGAGTTCGTCGTGGATGCCGTCGCCGTTGGGGGTGATCACCGGGGAGGCCAGCGCGAACTCGTCTATGAGGCGGAGGCTCTCGGCCAGGGCGGGCAGCATGACGATATTGCTGCGGCGTTCGGCTGGTTCGACTGACTGCCAGAGGCCGGGGCGGCCGGCGAGGCCGAGGTCGAGCGGGAAGACGGTAGCATTGTCCAGGATTCGGGTGGTAAAAACCACCTGTACCGAGTCTGCGATCACGGTGCGCGGCAGATCGATAAGGAGCGAATCGCCCTTTTGCTCTACGCGGGCGGGCGTCGCACTTTGCTGACCGATTCGCAATTCGAGCTCGTTGGTCGCGACTCGGCTCGGCACGGTGAAACGCAGCAGATCAAAGCCGGTGTCGGTGGCTTCCATCTGCGGTAGGAGTGTGTAGGTAAAACGGGTATCCTGGTTCGGACGGGCGTTGCGTGGCTCTATTCGGCCCCGGGCGCCCTGCAACAGCGCATCTTCGTATTCGACAGAGAGAGAATTGACCACTGCAGCGGTGTCGGGGGTATCGGTGGCGAGGATCATCTCCAGCAGGATGAAACGGCGCGGACTCTCCGACTGGAAGGCTTCGCCGGAGGCTTGGTAGACATTGCTCCAATCGCCCCAATCCTCGCCGACGACCAGAGTGGTATCGACGGGCCCACGCAGGACCTTTGGTGAGCTATTCCACTTATCTTCGCTAACCTCTTCGCCGATTTTGTTATAGAAGGTGTAGACTGGTGTCCGGGTGTTGCCCGATCGCGAGCGCAGTTGCAGCTGTGTGCCCGGAGCTAAATCGGCGTCCCAGGTAAGGCTCTTGATAACCTTTGGGCGATCATCGCCGGCGACCTGGCCGAGGTCGATAAAGTTCGATTGCAAGGTGACCTCGGCAGGGTAACCCGGTGAAAAGAGCATGAACTCAGCCCATTTGACGATGCCCCAGCCGGTGTCGCGGATGCCGTGCCAGAAGAAGTAGCGCATCTTGCGCGGCTTGAACGCATAGTTGACGTAGAACAAGCGGTCGCGGTTGGGGTCGATGAACGAGCCCAACCCCGAGCCGTCCAAGGAGTGGGTGAAGAGCTCGGTGTAGTCGAAGGCCTCGGGCACCGGGAGGTTGGACCTGAGGGCCTGGGCACCATCGGAATACAGCACGGTATAACCCGGGCCGAGACCATTGATCGAAAAGCCCACCAGACCTTCATCGGGTTTGAAAGAGTAGACGAAGAATCCGTCGACGAAAAACACGGCGCCAAGGTCGACGCCGAACCATACGCCGCCGTCTTTCCAGCCCAGACTGCCGAAGGATGACCCGATAAGATTATTAGTATTCATATCGGCATCGAAGAGGTTTTGCGGGTCGACTGAGTTGATGCCGTTGACGAATCTGCCGCGCTCTGGCGCCCCTATGCTGATATTGTCGCCAAGGGCGCGCACGGAGATTTCGGCAAGTGCCGCATCTGAGTTTTTCTCCTCGGCTTCGATGCGGATGCGTTGGATTACGCGGAAGTTCTCTTTAGTTTTCGGATCCAGATCGAGTCCTGCGTCGACCTCCAAAAAGCGCGCGCGGGAGATGAAGCGCAAGGGAATGACTATTTCGCTTGCTGAGTTGGGTTGGGTAGTGCGGTACACCGGCTCGAGCAAGACCAGGTCTTCCTGAACCGAGATCCGGGTGCCGGTACTGGCGTAGACGGTAAACTGGCGGAAGGGGCGGGCGCCTGCCGTATCGGGAAAGGTGATGCGGATTTCGCTGGCTAGCACCGCTCGGCCCAGGTCGATCTCGATAGCCCAGTCCTCGACCTCGTCGGCCGGATCGGGTTGCCAGAAGGTCTGAGGGTCGCCATCTATGATCTTGACCGCATCGGAGGGGTTGGAGTTGGCCTCCCATATTCCGCCCGAGACCCGGCCGCGGCTTTTGCTCTCGTAGAAGAAGCGGTGGGCGTCGCCGACGGCGTCGATGTTGCGGCGAAACCGGGTCAATTGGAGTTGGCCTTCGTCGCCGATATGGGTCAGGCCGGCTGGAGCACGCCAGGTGCTCCAGGTTTCCAGATCCTGAAAGGTCAGCGTTTCGCCATGTGCGGTGACCGCAGAGAGCACCAAGGAGAATATGAGTGAGAGATTGCGTATGATCATCGGCTGCAGAACTTAGTAGGTCAAACCCAGAGGACGGAGCACGGTGTCTGTGCTGCGTTCGGATTGGATGGCGACCGCGATCAGGTAGATTCCTGGTGGCAGGATTGCGCCGTTGTGGTCGCGGCCATCCCAGTGGGCAGTTTGTGGGCCGGCTGTCTGCAAACCCTGGGGCACGCTGTTGACCCGGTTTCCGTCGAGGGTGTAGATATCGAGTGCGACGGCTACTTCTTCGGGCAGGCCGAAGAGCTGGTAGTCAATGCGCAATTCGTCGTGGACCCGGTCGCCGTTGGGTGTCAACACCGGCGTTGAGAAGGACAAATTCTGCAGCAGTGCGGGTTGTTGGTTCGAGGTGCTGAGTACGCGAAGGCTGTTGGTTGATAGTGCGTCGCTGGCGTCTCCGTCGACAATGGGCTGGGGCAGGGTTTCGGCTTGCGAGGAGGTGACCTCGCCGAGGAAGGTGTTCGCTAGTTCGAAGACTTCGGCGGAGAAGACGATGCGCAGCGGGGCGTTGTTGGCGTTGGTGATGCGTTGGGGTAGAATGATGGTTAGACCGTCGTCGGTTGCTGGGATCTCAGCCGGTGCGATCTCAGCGTCGCCGATGTACAGTTTTTTGAAGTTGGCCTGGGCACCAGTTCGGATCCGCACTGCATCGAAGCCGGCCTGATCTGCGCTGGAGAAGGAGGCCGATATATCATAGGCGAAATCGATTTCTTCTCCCAGCGGTACCTGCGCGATACCTCGCGGCGGCTGTAGGTCTTCCAGTACTGCTACTTCGCCGAGCACGCGGGATGCCAGTAGGGGAGCTTGTTCGATCCACAGCGAGTCAAGGCGGACGTAATCAGAGAAACGAGCGCTGTGCAGGGTAATGTAGACTTGGATGAAGGACCCGCTATCGAGGTTGAGCGGTAGCCCCGATTGGGTGGTGGGCGTCGACCAGAAGGTCCAGTTGTTGCTGTCGTAGGTGATAGAGGCTCGCATGCCGGGCCGGGGACTGCGCTGGACGAAGTCGCAGGAGGCACAGGTACGGCCGAAACCGGTACGCAGATCCTTTTCGTAGCGGTCTCGACTGACCAGCTTCTCCTTGCCGGTGACGGTATATTCGTGATAGAGATTGGGGTCTGCGTCGCGACCGGATCGGACTTCTATCTCTGCGAAGGCCTCGGCGTTAGGTGTAACTACCGCCTCGCCATCGATAAAGCGCATTGGCGTGGCGGCAAAGAAGAGTCGGCCGAAATTCTGTTCGGTGCCCAAGTTCGTAATTTTGGAGCGGTAGGTAGCTCGTTTGGGAAAGCCGTCGCCGTAGACTTCGAATTCACTGATGGTGCCCAGGAGGGCGCGGGCCTGGTTGCCCTGGCCCGCGGAAGTGCCGGTGATCCGGGTCAGAGCTGTTTCGTCGATGATCGAAAATTTGCGGACCCAGCGGAAGAAGCGCACGTATTGCTGGTCGAAATTAATGCGCACATTGGCGTCAAAGTTCTGCGTGGGTTCGGCAACGATCGTTTCGAGTGCCCAAGCTCCTTTGGTGTCGAAGGTGCCTTGATTCTCTTGCTGGATCGAGATCTGGAAGGCCGGGGTCGAGTCGGTGCGTAGCGGAGTGCCATTGGAGCGGAAACCGCTGGAGGGAGCATGGAAGCCGAAGGTATGTGCCGGTATCGGTACGGCGAGGTCGATGGTGAAGAACTGTTTGTCGATGCCCTCGGCTTTGGAGGAGTTGTAAGTACTGCTGTCGGCGTCGATGAGCACCACACCATTTTCGGTGGGGTCGCCATTGCCCTCGTTCCACTTCCAGATCCGAGGTCGCTCACCATCGATATAGCCGAGTTCCTTGGGCTGGCGAAAAGTCGTCCAGTTCTCAAGCAGAGATATAATGTTGGTGCCCGGTTCGATGCGTACGGGTTGGATGGCGCCCTCAGCCGTCGCGAAGTCGACCATAACGCTGACGGTGTCCTGGCCGGACCAGGGCTGGTTGCCGCCGAGCTGCCAGTTGGTGATTTGAGCTCTTGCTGGGCTTGATGCCAAGAGTCCGAAGCAAATGGCAAGGGCGATTCTGGGCGCGTTCAGCATACGGATTTGTCCATCGAGTAGGAATCAGCGTAAGCGATTCCTCGCTTATTAAGCATGACTATCAAATATGGTAATCTAAGGCTTAGGTAGATCTCTTCCAAACTATAAAAAACCGGCGCCAGGATCCGTTGGATCTTTGCTACTGGCATGTGACGCGGCCACCGCTACCGCAGGCCGGTTACGACTCAACGGTGCCGACCACCTCACCTTTCGCCTCAAACCCCCCTGGCCGGATGGGACGCTTGATCTATTGCTGTCGCCGTTGCAATTGTTTGAGAAGCGTTCGTCCTCATCCCGCCACCCCGGCTCAACGTAGCACGTTCTCACGGCATCCTGCCCCTAAAAGGCTCTTCAGAGGTCCTATTCGTACGCGTTTGCGAAATGCCCATAGATCCGGCTTACCAGACGATCTTCAACCGCGTCCAGCGAATACAACTCACGCCTTCTTCGACGCACCAGTGCACCGTCAACGCGGTATTGTCGTCCATCCGCACCCCCATCGGATAGCCAAACTCAATCAGGCGAATCTGCTCTTGGCTGCTGATCTCGTCGGTCAGTTCGAGTTTGGCCCGGCTGTCGTATAACATATCTTCAAAAGTCAACTCCCAACGGTCTTCTACGGCGCGGACCAAACACATCTGTATGCTCTGATCCCCAAAGCGCTTATTGTATAGTATCATAAAGCGATCGTCTCCCAGCCAAATGGGCGTCATCGTCTGGCCCTGGATGCTAGTGGGGTGGGGTCCGCCCCAATCACGACCGCCGTCTATTGAGAAACTATAGGCATTTTTCAGGTCGGTATCATTGGCAAAATCCTGCACCCAAGCGCAGGCAAGCAAGTGTCCAGACCCGCACTCGATTAGCTTCTGCTCTAGATAGCCAACGCCGGTGCCGGGATCTTGGAATACAGTATACATCTCGGGCCAGGTCGCGCCCTCATCGCACGACTCGTGGACGACGACGATTTCGCCGTAGCGACCGTCGTGTAGCGTCGCCGTCGGTGCCAGCCAACGTCCATCATTCGCAACGACAATCGGGTTGGATATTTCGTAAGGGCCCTCGATCTGAAACGGGATTATTTCGGGCTCCAACCAAGTTCGGCCGCCATCCGTCGAGCGGCACAGCACCGGCTCGCTATAAGTCGTGATCAAAGCGTCCTGCGTATACTGTCTAATATCCCGCTGGCCGTAGGCCAGAATCACCCCCTCCCGGGTGCGGCTCAATCGCAGGTGATTGGTTTTGGGCGGATTCGTCTCGCGTGCGAGGACGACGCCCTGATAGGTCCAGGTCTGGCCATTGTCGGCAGACCGGGCGCAATGGGTATCGCCGCGCGCGTAGTGACCTCCACCGCGGCTGAAACCGCAGACCAAGTCGCCGTCGTCGAGACCTACGATCGTTGCGAAGGCCGAGTCTTCGCGATCAACATAACCGCTGTCCAGTATTTCGATATGGGACATGCCCGATGCTCTCTTTTTAGTACTTTAAGTCGGTATAGCTACCGCCAGCCCTGTCTGCACCGCCGAAACTCGATTCCATCCCGAGCCTGTGAGACCAGCATAGATCATGTAGTAGACCCCGTTGATC